>DAIODV010000394.1:0-3621 GCA_036746615.1 Mycobacterium sp. | reverse complement strand
ATCACCATTTTCCATACGTGGTTGCGGTGATGATGAGCAACAATGCGCTGTTGCGGGGCAAACCCTTCAACTGGTTGAAACGCAGGCTCTACCGCGACCCGGTCAACGACCTGCGGCCCTCGTGGATACCGAAGTTCATGGCCCATGTCGGCGGGACCACCGCGGAATTCATTGTGCCGGCGGTGCTGGTCTTCGCCAGCGACAGTCATCCGTGGCGGTGGTACCTCATCGGGTTCATGGTGATCTTCCACCTCAACATCATTTCCAACCTCCCGATGGGAGTCCCGTTGGAGTGGAACGTGTTCTTCATCATCTCGCTCTTCTATCTGTTCGGGCACTACAGCAGCATCAGCATCTTCGAGCTCAATTCACCGCTGTTGCTGGCATTCCTACTGGTGGCGCTTGCCGTCATTCCAGTAGTGGGAAATATGTTCCCGCAACAGATTTCGTTTTTGCCGGCAATGCGCTACTACGCGGGCAACTGGGCGTCGAGTGTGTGGTGCTTCCGCGCCGGCGCCGAGGAGAAGCTGAACGCCGACGTCATCAAAAGCTCAGCGCTGACCGCCGACCAACTGGCCAAACTTTACGACCAGGCGACCGCCGAGATCGTCAGCGACAAAGCGCGCGCGTTTCGGTCCATGCACGTTCACGGCCGGGCGCTCAACGGGCTGCTGGCTCGCGCGCTGGACGACGAGGCGGACTACACCGTGCGTGAAGGCGAAACGGTCGCGGGCGCGCTCATCGGCTGGAACTTCGGCGAAGGCCACTTGCACAACGAGCAATTGGTGGAGGCGGTACAGCGGCGCTGCCAGCTCGACGAGGGTGACCTTCGGGTGATCATCCTTGAGGGCCAGCCCATTCAGACGCAGCGGCAGTGGTACCGCATCGTCGACGCAAAGACCGGCCTGATCGAGGAAGGCTACGTCACCGTCAAGGACATGGTGGCGCGCCAGCCCTGGCCGGAGCCCGATGACGAGTTCCCAGTGCACGTTAAAGCTCACCGCGCAACCGCTTCACAATGACAACGGCGGTCGTCGTGGGAGCCGGGCCCAACGGCTTGGCGGCCGCGATTCACCTGGCGCGCAATGGTTTCGACGTGCAGGTGCTGGAGGCTGCGGAAACGATTGGGGGAGGAGCACGTTCGGGCGAACTGACCGTGCCCGGCGTCATCCACGATCACTGCTCGGCGGCTCACCCACTGGGCGTGGGATCACCGTTCTGGAAAGAGATCGACCTCAAGCGCTACGGGCTGACCTGGAAATGGCCGGAGGTGGACTGCGCGCACCCGTTGGACGACGGCACTGCCGGCGTGCTGTATCAGTCGGTCGAGAGGACTGCGGCTGGTATGGGCATCGACGGCCGCAGGTGGAAACGCGCGATAGGCAACCTCGCTGCCAATTTCGATGACCTGAGCCGGGACTTGATGCGCCCGGTCCTTCATGTTCCGCGCCACCCGATCCGGCTCGCGGCGTTCGGGCCGCGCGGAGTGCTGCCGGCCACGGTGATCGCCCGGTGGTTTCGCACCGAGCAGGCGCGGGCAGTGTTCGCCGGGCCGGCCGCGCATGCGTTCACCCGGCTGGACCGGCCGCTGACGGGTGGACTGGGCTTAATGTTTTTGGCCGGCGGGCACCGCTACGGATGGCCGGTCGCCGAAGGCGGCTCCGCGTCGATCATCGCCGCGCTCGCCGCTGCGCTGCGGGCACACGGTGGCGCGATCAGCACGGGCGTCGCCGTCACAAGCCGCAACGACATTCCCGATGCCGACGTCGTGATGCTGGATCTGAGCCCGGCCGCCGCCGTGCAGATCTGCGGCGACCTGATGCCCGCGCGGATCAAGCGCTCGTATCAGCGCTACCGCCAGGGGTCGTCGGCGTTCAAGGTCGATTTCGCGATCGAGGGCCACGTCCCCTGGACGAATCCGGACTGCCGTCGTGCCGGCACCGTGCATCTGGGCGGGACGTTCGCCGAGATCGCGCACTCCGAAGGGCAGCGGGCGCAAGGCCGGATGTCGGAGCGGCCCTTCGTCCTCGTCGGGCAGCAATACCTGGCCGACCCGTCTCGGTCGGCCGGCAATATCAACCCGATCTGGTCCTACGCGCATGTGCCGTTTGGCTACACCGGTGACGCCACGGCGGCGATCGTCGACCAGCTCGAACGGTTCGCCCCCGGGTTCCGCGACCGCATTGTCGCCACCGCCAGCAAGAGCACCGCGGAGCTGGAGGCCTACAACCCGAACTACATCGGCGGCGACATCATCGGCGGTGCCAACGACGGGCTGCAGGCCCTTTTCCGTCCGCGGGTAGCGGTCGATCCCTACTTCACCGGTGTGCCCGGCGTCTACCTGTGCTCTCAATCCACCCCGCCGGGCGCGGGTATCCACGGCTTGTGCGGCTACCACGCCGCTCAGTCGGCGTTGCGCCGGCTCAACGTGACGTGAACCACCGAATTCGCTCCGCATTCCCGCAGCTACTAGGCTGGCGGCCGAGCAATCGTCAGCAACTAAGGAGAGACAAGTGACGGTGCGGGTAGGCATCAACGGCTTCGGTCGAATCGGACGCAACTTCTACCGGGCCCTATTGGCGCAGCAAGCTGAGGGCGCCAGCACCGACGTCGAGCTGGTCGCGGTCAACGACCTCACCGACAACGCGGCGCTTGCGCATCTGTTGAAGTTCGACTCGATCCTGGGCCGGCTGCCCTACGACGTGAGCCTCGAAGGCGACGACACCATCGTCGTCGGCAACACCAAGATCAAATCGCTGGCCATCAAGGAGGGTCCCGCGGCGCTGCCCTGGGCCGACCTGGGCGCCGACGTCGTCGTCGAGTCGACCGGCATCTTCACCAACGCCGCCAAGGCCAAAGGCCACCTGGACGCCGGCGCCAAGAAGGTGATCATCTCCGCACCGGCCACCGACCCCGACATCACGATCGTGCTCGGCGTCAACGACGACAAGTACGACGGCAGCCAGAACATCATCTCCAACGCCTCATGCACGACGAACTGCCTTGCGCCGCTTGCCAAAGTGCTGCACGACGAATTCGGCATCGTCAAGGGTCTGATGACCACCATCCACGCCTACACCCAGGACCAGAACCTTCAGGACGGGCCGCATTCGGATCTGCGCCGCGCCCGCGCCGCTGCGCTCAACATCGTTCCCACGTCCACCGGAGCCGCCAAAGCCATCGGCTTGGTGATGCCCGAGTTGAAGGGCAAGCTCGACGGCTACGCGCTGCGGGTGCCGATCCCCACCGGCTCGGTCACCGACCTGACCGCCGAGCTGTCCAAATCGGCTAGTGCCGAAGAGATCAATTCGGCATTCAAGGCCGCAGCGGAAGGCAAGCTCAAGGGCATCCTCAAGTACTACGACGCCCCGATCGTGTCCAGTGACATCGTTACCGACCCGCACAGCTCGATCTTCGACTCCGGGTTGACCAAGGTGATCGACAACCAGGCCAAGGTCGTCTCCTGGTACGACAACGAATGGGGTTACTCCAACCGCCTCGTCGACCTGGTGGCCCTGGTCGGCAAGTCGCTGTAAACCGTGGCCGTCCACAATCTGAAAGAACTGCTCGCCGAGGGGGTTTCGGGACGCGGCGTGCTGGTGCGCTCCGATCTGAACGTGC
>DAIODV010000393.1:0-3636 GCA_036746615.1 Mycobacterium sp. | reverse complement strand
CGCCGACGACCTCACGTACCTGGGCGTCGTCGAGAACCGTGACGCTGATGATGTCCGCGGCGGCAACGTCGGCCACGCTGTCGGCCAGCGTGGCACCCGCTTCGGCCAGCGGCGTCATCGCCTCGGTCCGGATGTCGTAAACGGTTACACCGCCCGGCCAGGTCACCAGCCGCTTGGCCATCGGGGCGCCCATATTGCCCAGCCCGATGTACCCGAGCTTCAACTGGTCTGTCATGACCGAATCACCTGTCCGCCGTCAACATTGAAGATCTGCCCCGTGATCCACGCCGCTTCGTCGGACAACAGGAAAAGGCACATGCCGACCAGATCGTCCGGAGTTCCCATGCGCGACAACGGAAGTCCCTTGACGATGTCGTCGACGATCTCCTTGGGCGTTGTGGTCCGATTGGCCTCGGTATCGATCGGCCCGGGCGCGATCGCGTTGATTCGGATCTTCTGGCCACCCAGTTCGCGGGAAAGCTGTTGGGTCAATCCGTTGATGCCCACCTTGGCCAAGCCGTAGAAATTCGAGTACAGCCACGCCGCGGTGGACGACTGGTTGACGATCGCGCCGCCACCACGCTTGGCCATCTTCTTGTAGACCGCGCGGGTGCACCACAGTGCGCCGTCGAGGTTCACACTCATGAACTTCTTGTAGTACTCGGGGTCGACGGTGAGCAGGAAGTCCAGTTTCATGCCCCCGAAGATCGCCGCGTTGTTGACCAGGTAGTCGATTCCGCCGAATTCGGCCAGCGTGCGATCCGCCATCGCCTTGGCCGACTCCGGGTCGGAGACATCGACGGGAATGGACAGCGCCGTGCCGCCGTCGGCGGTGATCTGCTTGGCCACCCCTTCGGCCGCCTCTGCATTGATGTCAGCGACAACCACCGCAGCGCCTTCTCGGGCCAGCGCCTCGGCATAGGCCTGACCGATGCCGCCACCGGATCCGGTCACGATGGCAACCTTGTCTGCGAATCTCATGAATCCCTCTCCGGCCGAGTGGCCACTTATCGCACGCATTTTGCGAAATTCCGTGTCATAACTGGCCACTCGACGTGCCTATGTCACCGCTGTGGCAATGGTTTTGACTTCCAGATACTCCTCGAAGCCGGCGAGACCCATCTCCCGTCCGTTGCCGGACTGCTTGTAGCCGCCGAACGGCGCGTCCGCCGAATACCAGACACCGCCATTGACACCGATCGTGCCCGCCCGGACCCGCGCGGCAATTCGAGCCGCCCTATCCGGGTCGGTGCCGAATACGCTGCCAGACAAGCCATACACGGAGTCATTGGCAATGCGAACGGCATCATCGTCGCCGTCGTGCGGAATCACCGTAAGGACCGGGCCGAAGATTTCCTCGCGTGCGCAGCGGGCGTCGTTGCCCAGCCCCGCGATCACGGTGGGCTCGATAAAGAAACCGACATCGCGGTCGGCCGGGCGGCCTCCGCCGCATGCGAACGTCCCGCCCTCGGCGATCGCCGAATCGAGGTAGCCCTGCACACGATCGCGCTGTCGCGCCGAGATCAGTGGCCCGCAAATGGTTCCGGGGTCGGTCGGGTCGCCGGGTTTGATCCCGCCGACGGTTGCGGCCGCAATTGAGACGGCCTCGTCATATCGCGCCCGGGGCACCAGCAGCCGGGTCGTGATCGCGCATCCCTGCCCGGCGTGCATACACACCGAGAATCCCGCCATGCCAACGGCACCGGCCAAGTCGGCGTCGTCAAGGACGATAAACGCCGACTTGCCGCCGAGCTCCAAAAACACCTTCTTGACGGTGGCGGCCCCGTCGGCCATCACGCTGCGGCCGGTTGCCGTCGATCCGGTGAAGGACACCATGTCCACCCGCGGGTCCTTGGTCAACAGCGCGCCCACGCCGTGATCGCTGGAGGTGACAATGTTGACCACCCCGGGCGGAAAATCGGTGTGCTCGGTGATGAGCTCCCCGAGAACCGCAGCGCACCAGGGGGTGTCGGGAGCGGGCTTCAAAACGACGGTATTGCCCGCGGCAAGGGCGGGCCCGATCTTGGCGAGATTGATCTGGTGGGGGAAATTCCACGGGGTGATTGCGCCGACGACACCGACCGCCTCCCGGACGATCGTGCGCCGGGTAGGGATGCCCATCGGCGCGGCCTCGCCGAGATCCTGGTTGTAAACGTAGGATTCGGCCGTATCTGCCGCGAAAGCCAGATCGTTGACCGGGACTTCGAGCTGGGCTATTGAGGTAAGCATCCGCGGCGCGCCCACCTCCGAAATCGTCAGCTCCCGTAGTTCTTCGAGGTGTGCGCGCATCGCGTCGCGCAGCTGGCGCACGCACCGCACCCGCAACTCGGTATTACGCGACCAGTCGGTCTCGTCGAACGCTCGCCGCGCCGCCTCAATAGCCCGGCCCATGTCCTCGGCGTCAGCGTCGGCGGCGGCACCGAGGACTTCCTCGGTGGCCGGGTTGATCGTGACGAAAGTACCTGCGCTGCCGCTGGTCAACTTGCCGTCGATGAGCAGCGCGCTTACGCCGTCGGCCAGCAATGCCATCTTCGCCTCCGCGCCTCACGATGGTGGACACTTGTCCGGAATAGTTCAGACGAACCATAGTCGCCTGGTCGGCATAAGTGCAAGAGCCGATCCGGCAAAGAAGCCGATCTACCCCAGTTATCCAGGTATTTTTCTTAACGGTGTTGCCTCGATGCCGCGGTATCGGATAGCTTGGACATGTGTCCAGCGATTCCGTGGTTGCGGTGACGGCGCAAGCCGGAGATGTGCCGCGCAACCGTCGCCAGGAAGAGACGTTCCGTAAGGTGCTGGCCGCAGGCGTCGAGGTTCTGCGGGAGGGCTCCTATGCCGACCTCACGGTTCGCGCGGTGGCTGCCCGCGCCAAGGTCGCCCCGGCGACGGCCTACACCTACTTCTCGTCGAAAAACCACTTGATCGCCGAGGTCTACCTGGATCTGGTGCGACAGGTCCCCTACTTCACCGACGTCAACGTGCCGATGCCGGTCCGGGTGGACAAGGCTCTGCGTCATCTGGCGCTGGTGGTCGCCGATGAGCCAGAAGTCGCCGCGGCGTGCACGACGGCGTTGCTCAGCGGCGGCGGCGACCCGGCGGTGCGAGCCGTGCGCGACCGAATCGGCGCCGAAATCCACCGCCGAATCACGTCAGCCATCGGGCCGGAAGCCGATACCCGCACCGTGTCCGTACTCGAGATGACGTTCTTCGGCGCGCTGGTCAACGCCGCCAGCGGCGCCTACACCTATCACCAGATCGCCGACCATCTTGGTTACGCGGTCGGTCTCATTCTGAATACCGGGGAAAACGGATGACGCTTCAGATCGACAAGCCGCTGCTGGACCCGTACGACTACGACTTCCACGAGGACCCCTATCCGTACTACCGACGACTGCGCGACGAGGCCCCGCTATACCACAACGAAGAGCTCGGCTTCTGGGCCCTGTCGCGACACCGCGACGTACACCAAGGATTTCGCAACAGCACCACGCTGTCCAACCGCGACGGCGTCTCGCTGGACCCGGTGTCGCGCGGACCGCACGCATCAAAGACCATGTCGTTTTTGGCGATGGACGATCCTGCCCATCTGCGACTACGCACGCTGGTGTCGAAAGGCTTTACACCGCGGCGGATTCG
>DAIODV010000392.1:0-3654 GCA_036746615.1 Mycobacterium sp. | reverse complement strand
GGGACTGCGCAGAGATGGCGGCCCGCTCGTCGCTGACTCGCACGGAATCGCGCTGGGGTCTGTACCACGAGCGTGCCGACCTGCCGGTCCGTGACGACAACCAGTGGGGCTATCACCTCAACCTGCGCAAGACGCCCGACGGGTCGATCGAGTTCCTCAAACGGCCGGTGGCGCCGTATTTCGTGCCGGTGCCCGGATTGGACGCATTGCCACCGGCCGACCAGACCGTCCTGCCCGTCGAGCAGCCGCAGCTGGTCGGTGGTCGAGCACCGGCCAATTCGCGGTCCCGTGTCAGTGCCGCCGCGCCGATCGATCCGCCGTCGCCGCGGATCGCCGCGGTGCTGGCTCTCGAGGAGCCGACGGTGGCGGCGTTGGCGGATTTCCTTGCCGATTCCGACCCCGGCGTGCGGCGCACAGCGGTGGCCACGCTGACCGAGCACACGCCGGAGGACTATGCCGCGGCACTGTTCGACGCGCTCGACGACGCCGACGCCGCGGTACGCCGAACCGCCGCTGATGGTGTGCGCGAACTTGTCGAAGTGCTCCCGCGTCCGGAGGCGGCGCGCCGCTTTCTCGGCTCGGGCGACGCCCTAGTTCGAGCGGTCAGCATCTATCTGCTGGCCGCGCGCCAGGCCGGCGACGCCGACGCGTTCCGGCGTGCCCTCAGCGACGCCGACCACCGGGTGCGGATCGAGGCGGTGCGTGCGCTGGTGTCCATCGACGACGCCGGCGGGGTGGCCGAGGCAGCCCGCGACGACAACCGCGAGGTCCGCATCGTCGCAGCCAACGGCCTGGCCACCCTGCGGGCCGGGCATGACGCTGTTCGCACCTTGGTCGCCGACACCGACCCGTTGGTGCGCGCAGCAGCCCTGACTGCTCTGGCCGACTTGGGCTGCAGCGCTGACGATTTCGCCGCTGTCGAAGCAGCCCTGCAGGCGCCGGCATGGCAGGTGCGCGAAGGTGCGGCGCGAGCACTCGCCGGAGCGATGGCGGAACTGGCCGTGGCGCGGCTGTCGCGAGCCCTCGTTGATGAGCACCTCGATGTCCGCAAGGCCGCGGTGCTGAGCCTGAGCCGGTGGGCGGATTCGGAAGTCGCGGCCCGCGATGCGCTGAGCGTGGCGCTCAAAGACGACGACGCCGACGTGCGGGCCTACGCCCGCCGGGCGCTGGCTTGAGTTCGCGCAACATGCAACTGTGGCGAAAAATCAAGGGCCCAAATCCCGCCACAGTTGCACGTTCGGCGCAAAGGCACGGGACGTTAGCGCAGCGCCTTGGCGTAGAGCAGGCTGTCGCGGGGCTCTGGCCCCAGGTTGGGGTAAACCGCGTGACGGCTCAGTCGACCCTCCAACTGGAACCCGGCTCGTTCCAGCAGCCGCGCTGACCGATCGTTGTCGACATTGCAGGTGGCCCAGACGCGATACACGTCGGCGTCGGTGTCCAACGTGGCCAACAGCATTTCGAGCGCTTCGGACATCAAACCCTTGCCCCACCAACGTCGGCCGAGGCAATAGCCGATCTCGACAGAGCGTTCGACCGGGCCCCGGCAGCTGATCATCCCGATGACGTCGTCGCTGTGCTGCAGCACGATGACCCAGGTTCGCTCATCGTCGCCGACGTTGAACTTTTCGCTGACTACTCGCCGAGTCTCTGCCACGTTGGGGTGTGGGGTCCACAGCAGATACTTGCTGACTTGCGGATCGCGGGCAATCCGCTGGAATAGCGGGCCCGCGTCATCGACGACCGGTGGGCGCAGCAGCAGTCGCGGCCCGTTGATGCGTTCAGGTGTGCTCACAGGCCCAGTGCGCGGTAGGTCCGGTGCACGAATTTCGGTTGTACTGCTTGCAGTTTCGCGCGCGTCGTGTTGCCTGCGACAGCTGCGGCGGCATCAGCCGACATGGTCGGCAAGTTCTGAATCAGATACAGCAGAATCAGGTCCGCGGCCGGATCGGCCTGCCACCACGTTCCGTATGCGCCGGGCCAGCTGAACGTGCCAAGGCCACCCGGCCCGAACAACGGCGCCGACTTCACCGGATCGGTCACCACCGACAGGTTCAGTCCGAACCCCCGGCCGACCCAATACGGCGCGCCGAGAAAGGGGTGCCGCTTCTGCTCGTCGGTGAGCCGATCGGTGCGCATCGACCGCGTCGACTCGGCTGACAGCACTCGCACACCATCCAATGTCCCGTCCCGCAAGAGCATTTCGATGAACCGCAGGTAGTCATCGGCAGTCGACCACAGTCCTCCGCCGGCGTTGCAGAACGCCGGGGGGGAGATATGCGGTTGCCCCATCACGTCGTGTTGCAGCCGGTCGTTGTCATCGAGCCGGTACATGGTCGCGGCTCGGCGACGGCCGTCGACCGAGACGAAAAACCCGGTGTCAACCATGCCGAGAGGCTGCAGGATTCGCTCGTCGAGCACTTGGTGAAGCGGCTTGCCCTCGATCCGGGACATCAGCACGCCGAGGACATCGATGGATTGGCCGTAGGTCAGCCGCTCGCCGGGCTGATGCACCAGCGGTAGCTCGCCCAGCGCGGCGGCCCAGCTGTCCGGACCTTGCCCGAACGGCAGCCGGGCATAGGCCCGGGCTATCGGCCCGGTCACCGAGAACGCGTATCCGAGGCCGCTGGTGTGGGTCAGTAGGTCCTCGACCAGGATCGCCCGCTGCACCGGATGTGTTCGATCGAGGGGTCCGCTCGGGTCGTCCAGCACCAGCATGTCGGCGAACTCGGGCAGCCAGCGCACGATCGGGTCACGCAGGGTCAGCTTGCCCTCGTCGACCAGGCTCATCGCCGCGGCGACCGTCACCGGTTTGGTCATCGAGGCGATGCGAAATAGCGTGTCGTGTTGCATCGGCAGCTTGGCGTCGATGTCGCGATAGCCGATCTCGTTGACCTGCAACAGTTCTCCGTGCTGCCACACCATGGTCACCGCGCCGGCGAGCAGACCGGCATCGCAGGCCTCGCGAATGGAAGCCTGATTGCCCTCGAGGTTCACCCGGATCAGGCTAATGCGCGCCGTTGGGCGCGGACGAGCCAGAAGGCCATTTCGACTTCGGTGCCGTCTTCGTCGCGGCGCACTGTGGTCGGCTCCAGCGAGGCGATGTCCCAACCCGCCCCGTCCAATACGTCGCGCAGCATCTGCTCGGTCACCGTAGGCCGCGGCCACTCGGCCTCGCCCGAGTGGGCGTCGCAGAAGCAAGCGAGTAACAAGATGGCGCCGTCGCGCGTGGCACGGTGCACGGCCGCCGCGTACCTGCGCTTGGCGTCGTCGTGGAGGCAGTGGAACATGCCGCTGTCGACGACGGTGTCGAAGGCGTCGGTGTAGCCCTCGAGCACGGTGGCGTCGGCCGTCGCGAACTTCACCTGCACCCCGGCGTCCTTGGCGCGGCGTTCGGCGGTGACCAGCGCGGTGGGCGAGATGTCCAGCCCGGTCACGTTGAAACCGTGCTGGGCCAGGTAGATGGCGTTGTCACCGAGCCCGCAGCCGATATCGAGCACGTCGCCGTGCACCAGACCTTCGGTGTGCCAGGCGACGACGGTGTCTTTGGGCGCCTTGTTGTCCCACGGCGGCGTGGGTATCGCCGGGATGCCTTCGGCCGGGCTTTCACCGCGGTATAGGGCGTCGAAATCGAAGTGGTGGACGGGGGATTGCGAG
>DAIODV010000391.1:0-3656 GCA_036746615.1 Mycobacterium sp. | reverse complement strand
GAACTTGGTCATCCGGATCCCCAGGATCCAGATCTCGTCGCTGGCGCTCATCGTCACTGCTCCTTTGTTAAGTGGCTGGCTCGAACCCGAAGCCGATCGCCTCGGTGCCTTCGGAGTCTGTTCCCATGGGGAAGGTGGCTAGCCGCACCTTCATGCCGTCGCGGACGTGCTCGGGGTCGGGCTCGACGTTGATGAGGTTCGCGCGCACCTGGGTGCCGTCGCAGTCGACCACTGATGCGACGAACGGAGTGGGGATGCCCGGCGCGGCGAACGTGACGATCGTGAACGCCCGCACCGTGCCCTCGGTTGCGACCGGCACGGTCTTGAACCCGGTCGCAAAGCAGCCGGCGCACGCATTGCGCCGATCGAAGAACCGGGCGCCGCAGCTGGTGCATTCCTGCGCAACGAGGTGCGGATCACCGTCGTCGAGCACCAAATAGCCAACCAATGGGATTTGCCCGGCCATCGAAACCTCCCTCGTATTTGTCACTGACCGTAGCGCTGCGGATTGGTGCCAACAGATCCGGCACCCGCAATGATTTTCGCGATCTGCTCGGCTACCGCCTCCCGGATCTCGGCCTCGCCGAGATTTAGGCCAAAAGCGACCCGCAAGGTCGGGGCCATCAAAGCCCACCCGAATTGAAGCGCCATCGCATGGGCGGCCACCAACCGTGCCTGGCGCTCGTCACTGACGTCGGAGCGGACCTGTTCCAGGAACCGCTCCATCCCGGGGAAGCGCTCTTGGAGCTCCTCGATGGGAAACCCGTCGAGTTTCGAACGCACCATGACGCGGACCTGGAGTTCGTGTGCGGCCTCGAGTTGCTCGGCCGATGCGCCGGTGTCACGCAGCGCCGCCGCCGAATCGGCTAGATGCTGCAGCGTCGCCGCCAGCAGCTGGCGTTTGCTACCGAAGTGGCGATGGAGCAAGCCGTGGTTCACCCCGGCTCGCGCCGCGACCTCGCGAATCGACGTCACGGTTGGACCCCTCTCGGCGAACAGCTCGCTGGCCGCTGTCAGCACCGCGGCGACCACCTCGTCTTTGCCGAGCGGCTTGTGGTCCGCAACTATTGCCTCCGATGTAGTCATCTGTGTACAGTAGCGGACAACAGAGGTGTAGACAGCCGTCTACACGGAAAATTCGAAAGGACGACCATGAGTAGTGACCTCCGTGTGGTGAAGCTCAGCGAGAACATCGGCGCGCGTGTCGACGGGGTGCGCCTCGGCGAACTCGACGCCGACACCGCGGCAGCGATCAATCAGACGCTGGTGCAGCACAAGGTGCTGTTCTTCCGCGGTCAGGATCACCTCGATGACGAATCGCAGTTCGCGTTCGCGGAGAGCCTCGGCGTCCCCACGACGCCACATCCCACATTGAAGTTCGAAGGCAGCCGCGTGATGCGATTGGAGTCGGTGGAAGGCGGTGGCGCCAACCGGTGGCACACCGATGTCACCTTTGTCGACCGGGTGCCGAAGGCCTCGATCCTGCGCGCAGTCGAATTGCCGGCCTACGGCGGAACCACCACCTGGGCCTCGACGGTGGCCGCATATCAGCAGTTGCCGCAGCCTCTGCAGCAACTCGCCGACAACTTATGGGCGATGCATAGCAACGAGTTCGACTATGCCCAAATCGATCCGGCCAAGTTGGCTGCCGTGCAGGCCAACCCCGCTGCGGTGTTGAAATATGCCAACGAGTTCAACTCGACGCATTTCGAAACGCACCATCCGGTGGTGCGGGTGCATCCCGAAACCGGCGAACGGTCCTTGCTCCTCGGCAACTTCGTCAAGCGCATTCTGGGCGTCACCGGCAGCGAGTCGCAAGCCCTACTCAGGATCTTCCAGGATCGTATTACCTGGTTGGAGAACACGATTCGGTGGAACTGGGAACTCGGCGATGTCGCGATGTGGGACAACCGCGCGACCCAGCACTACGCCGTCTCTGATTACGGGAAGCAGCCCCGCCGGATGCATCGAATTACGTTGGCCGGCGACATCCCGGTCAGCGTGCACGGTGAGCAGAGCCGGGTGGTCTCCGGCGACGCCAGCGAGTACTCGGTGATAGATAGCCCGGCTCCGCGGGTGGCCTAAACACGGCAGTTTGCTGCAATGTTTGCAGTGTGTGCAACCATGGGCGGGTGGGCATTCAGTTAGGTCTGCGCGAGCGCCGTCGCCGACAGACCAGCGCTGACATCCGCGACGCCGCGGTGCGGCTGGCGCGCCAACGCGGCTACGACAAGGTGACGGTCGACGAGATCTGTGCCGAAGCGGGGATCTCATCGCGCACGTTCTTCAACTACTTCCCGAACAAAGAGTCAGCGATCGCCTACGGACCCTCCGACATACCGCCTGAGCTGGTAGCCGATTTCGTCGCGGCCGGACGGGCACCCTATTCCGTTGTCCTGGCAGAGCTGATTGCGCTGGCGGCGCACCACCTTCGTGACATGCCGCCCGACCGCGAACTATGCGCTGGCATGCTGGAACTCGCGAAGACAACTCCGGCGGTGTTGTCTGCATTGCTCGCCGATTTTGAGCGGTTCCAAAACCACTTGACCGAGATCGTCGTCCGCCGCCAGAAAATGCGGCCTGATAACGAGATGGCCGTATTGATTTCTGCGCTGGCCTTAACGGCCATCCGTTCTGGCATCGAGAGCTGGACCAAAGGCAAGCCGAAAGACCGAGAAGACACACCGATGCCGTACGTCGAGCGTGCTGCCACGCTGGTCAACAGCATCTTCACGACGTGATCTGAAACACCCAACTTGCACATTCTGCAAAATATGCACAGTATGTAGTATGCCTAACTGCGGCCCGACCACGCTTCCGCTGTGCGAGGCATGCCCGAGCCGCCGCAACCGTCGAGACCGATTGTGGGGCAACTTGATCCGCTAGAGGCCGACCGCTCACCGTCGCTTGACCAGGAAGGATGCCACTTCAGGTGCAGATCTCGAAGGTTGTCCGCAACGCGTGGTTGCCGCTGTTGATCGTGGCGGTAGTGGTGGTCGGCGGCTTCGCCGTAGCACGGGTCAAGTCGTTTTTCGGCGCCGAGAACTCACGCCCGCTGACCAGCGCGCGGATGGACGATTCCAAACCGTTCAAGCCGAAGGTCGTTAAGTACGAGATTTGGGGCTCGGCAAGCCGCGCCAACGTCAACTACCTGGATCTGTCCGCCGACCCAAAGCGGATTGACGATGCGCCGCTTCCCTGGACGCTGGTCCTGAGCACAACCGCCCCCTCGGTCTTCCCGAATCTCTCGGCACAAAGCGAAGGTGACCACCTCGGTTGCCGCATCACGATCGATGACGAAGTCAAAGACGAGAAAGTAACCAACGGCGTGCACGCCCTGACCTTTTGTTTGGTGAAATCCGCATGAGCGCAAGCATCGACGACGCCCGCACCGACGCCCTCCCGATCGCCAAACACGCGGTGCGGCCGGCGATCCCGCGCTTCATCCGCCGGTTCGCCGTCCCGGTCATCCTCGTCTGGATCGCGATCGTCGCGGTGCTCAACACGGTCGTCCCGCAGCTGGATATCGTCGGGCAGATGCGATCGGTGTCGATGAGCCCCGACGACGCGCAATCGGTGATCGCGACCAAGCACATGGGCGCGGTGTTCAACGAGTACAAGTCCAACAGCTCGGTGATGATCGTTCTCGAGGGGCA
>DAIODV010000390.1:0-3658 GCA_036746615.1 Mycobacterium sp. | reverse complement strand
GAGATGGCCGACGACCATGACCATGACCTAGGCGCGCGGATGGCCGGGGCATCCCGGATGGTCAACGCGATTCCGGCGGTGTGCGAAGCGCAGCCGGGTTTGCTTTCGGCGTTGGATCTGCCGTTGATCACCGGCGCGGGGCTGGTCCGCTCGGTGCCGGGCCCGCCACCGGACAGCCGGCTCTTCTAACTTTCCTGCGCCGAGTGGCCAGTTATCGCACGCTTTTGGCGTTGCTGCGTGGCATAACTGGCCACTCGACGACTTGTCAGACCGAGGTGCCACCGTGAGCCCATGGAAGAGTTCGCCAGGCCGTTCATCGGAACGGAAGCGTTAGCAGACGGACTTGTCAGTAGTCGGATGCTGCAAAGCCGCTATCAGGCGGTCTACCGCAATGTGTACTTGCCGAAAGGTCAGGAGCTGACTGCGACTACTCGCGCAGTCGCAGCCTGGTTGTGGTCTGGACGGCAGGCCACCGCAGCGGGCTTGTCGGCAGCCGCTCTCCTCGGCACGCGATGGATTGATCCAGACTTTTCCGCAGAGCTCTATCGACGCAACGGCAAACCTGTCGACGGCATTGTCATCCATCGCGACGAACTGTGGGACGACGAAGTCCGGCCCGTCGGCGGAATACCTGCTACTACACCGGCTCGGACAGCGTTCGATCTCGGACGCCGAGAAGGTTTGGTGCGCGCTGTGATTCGTGTCGATGCGCTGGCCAACGCGACTAATTTGAAGGCCGTCGATGTTGAGGAGTTGATTCAACGACATCCCGGTGTTCGCGGTTTGGTGCAGTTGCGCCGGGTCATTCCGCTCATGGACGGCGGTGCGGAATCGCCTCAGGAAACCCGGACGCGACTCTTGTTGGTGCGCTCGGGCTTACCCAAACCTGAAACGCAAATCGTAGTGGTCGACCGCTTTAATCGCCCGTTCGCCCGCTTAGACATGGGCTACCGCAAATTGAAGGTCGGCATTGAATTCGACGGCGCCCAACATTGGACCGACCCTGCTCAGCGCACAGCCGACATCGACCGCTACGCGGAACTTGCCGCCCTGGGCTGGTTGATCATCCGGGTCAGTAGCGACCTTCTTCGGTACCGGCCTGAGGTCGTCGTGGTGCGAGTATGCGCCGCGCTTCGCCAGGCGGGCGCTGAGTGGCCAGTTATCACACGCATTTTGCGGGATCTTGTCGTATAACTGGCCACTCGGCGCTAGAGCGAGGCGGGTAGACCGAATTTCGCGAACAGCGTGGTGTCGAGGAACGCCACCACATGCGATACCCCATCGGCACGCATGTCCAGCACTTGCAATTGGAACGGCAGGTGCTTGTCGGCGTCACGCATATACATCGCAGCGGCGGGCTGCCCGTTGGCGGTCAATGGGATCAGCCGCATATCGCCTGGCGCTTGCGCGGGGCACTGCTGACGGACCAGCTCTGCGATTGCTTGCGGACCCTGATACCAGCCGACGAAGGGCGGCATCTCCCAGATGGCCTCGCGGGTGAACATTTCCGCCAGCCGGTCGATGTCGTAAGCCTCAAAAGCCGCGATGTAATCCGTCAGGCGGTCCTGCGCATCGGCCGAATCCGGTGCCGCCAGACGGTCGTCGGCGCTGGGCCCGACGGCTTCCAACTGCGACCGCGCCCGCTGCAGCAGACTGTTGACGGCGGCCGTGCTGGCGCCGATGGCCTCAGCGACTTCGGCGGCCTTCCATTGCAAAACCTCGCGCAGCACCAGCACCGCACGTTGCCGCGGCGACAGGTGCTGCAGCGCCGCCACGAACGCCAATCGCACCGATTCGCGAGTACCGACCACCTCGGAGACGTCCGGCAACGGCTCGAGCCACGCCACCTCGCCGCGCTCGACCAGCTCATCGGTGGGGTCCGAACTCGGCGCGCCCAAACCTGTCGGCAACGGCCGGCGCTGCCGGCCCTCCAGCGCGGTCAGGCAGGTGTTGGTGGCGATGCGGTGTAGCCAGGTGCGCACCGACGACTTTCCCTCGAAGCGGTCGTAGGCCTTCCATGCGCGCAGAAAGGTTTCCTGCACCAGGTCCTCGGCGTCGTGCAACGAACCGGTCATCCGGTAGCAGTGGGCAAGCAATTCCCGTCGGTACGGTTCGGCATGAGCAGAGAAATCCGTGCCACTACCGCCCGCGAAGTCCTCCTTGAGCACACTCACGCGGCCGAGCTTACGCAGACTGAGTGACATCGGACGGCTACGCTGCCCCTGATGACAACCACCCGTACGGAAGGGACGTTTGACGGCGTCGGCGGCGTGCGCATCGTCTACGACATCTGGACTCCCGCCATCACACCGCGTGGGGTGGTCGTCCTCTCACACGGGCTCGGCGAACACGCCCGGCGCTACGACCACGTCGCTGCGCGGTTCGGTCAGGACGGGCTGGTCACCTACGCCCTTGACCACCGCGGACACGGCCGCTCGGGCGGCAAGCGGGTGCTGGTCAAAAACATCTCCGAGTACACCCGCGACTTCGACACGCTGGTCGGTATCGCCACCAAAGAACACCCCGGACTGCCGCGCATCGTGCTCGGCCACAGCATGGGCGGCGGCATCGTCTTCGCCTACGGCGTCGAACGCCCCGACGACTACGACCTGATGGTGCTCTCCGGGCCGGCCGTCGCAGCCCAGAGTGCCGTGTCACCGCTGCTGTTGCTGGTCGCCAAGGTTCTCGGCGCGATCGCACCGGGCTTACCGGTGCAGGAACTCGACTCAAGCGCCATATCCCGCGACCCGGCTGTGGTGAACGCCTACAACACCGACCCCCTGGTACATCACGGCAAGGTCCCCGCCGGCATTGCCCGCGCGCTGCTGACGGTCGGCGAGACGATGCCGCAACGGGCTCCCGCCTTGACCACGCCGCTGCTGGTGGTGCACGGATCCGAGGACAGGCTGATCCCCGTCGACGGCAGTCGGCAATTGGTCGAGGTCGTGGGCAGTTCCGACGTCGAGCTGAAGGTCTATCCCGGCCTGTTTCATGAGGTGTTCAACGAGCCGGAGCGCAACGAGGTACTCGACGATGTCGTGTCGTGGATCAATGCGCGACTGTGAGTCACCGCGTCGGAACGTCGTACGGTTGGCCTAGTTTGGCGCTATGACGGACGACAAGATGCTGGCGCGGATCGCCGCCCTGTTGCGCCAGGCCGAGGGCACCGACAACGCCCATGAGGCGGAGGCGTTCATGGCCGCCGCGCAACGGCTGGCCACCGCGACATCGATCGACCTGGCGGTCGCGCGGTCGCATGCGGACAAACGCACCGCTGCGCAGGCGCCGGTGCAGCGCACGATCACCATCGGCGCGGCGGGTACTCGAGGACTGCGCACCTACGTGCAGCTGTTCGTCGTCATTGCCCACGCCAACGACGTGCGCTGCGACATCGCGTCCAACTCGACGTTCGTCTATGCCTACGGATTTGCCGAGGACATCGATGCCACGCACGCCTTGTATGCCAGCTTGGTGGTGCAGATGGTGCGGGCGTCGGATTCTTACATATCGTCCGGTGCACACCGGCCCACCCCGACGATCACCGCCCGGCTGAATTTTCAGCTTGCCTTCGGCGCCCGGGTTGGTCAGCGGCTAGTCGAGGCACGCGAGCAGACTCAGCGTGAAGCCAAAAAAGATCGTCGTCGCCCACCGGGGACCG
>DAIODV010000389.1:0-3672 GCA_036746615.1 Mycobacterium sp. | reverse complement strand
TGCCGATGCGGCGCACCGGGACACCACGCGCAGTGGTTTGACCGTGGCCGTCGATGGTGTCGAAGGCGGGAAACTGGACGAGCGCGGTGCTGCGATCGCCATTGGTGGCATGCGGATGTTCCACGCTCAGCGCCGGTGTCACGTCGCCCAGGTCCAGATTCCACTTTCCGACGCCGTCCTCGCCGTAGCGAAACCCGATTGAGCCGTGTGGGATTACGACGGAATCGGTTCTCGCGTCCAACACCGCGGGCTTGAACGCTGCGTTGTCGACGGCGTGGCCGATGTCGGCCGCTGTGAGGTTCTTCCCGGGTACCAGAGCGTCGCCGCGCTGTTCGAGCTTGATCAAAAATGGGAGGTCGGTGTAGCGGCGGGCAAAATCGGCGAAGAGCGGAACTTGTTTTTGCACATAGCATTCCGAAAGAATTACGTGCCCCATCGCCATGGCGAGCGCACCATCGGTTCCGGCTGCGCACGGCATCCACTCGTCGGCGAACTTCGTGTTGTCGGCATAGTCGGGGCTGACCGTCACTACTTTGGTACCGCGGTAACGCGCCTCGGCCATCCAGTGCGCGTCGGGGGTGCGCGTGATGGGGACGTTGGAACCCCACATCACCAAATACGCAGCGTCCCACCAGTCCCCGGACTCGGGCACGTCGGTCTGGTCGCCGAAGACTTGTGGCGAGGCCACCGGTAGGTCGGCGTACCAGTCGTAGAACGACGTCATCACGCCACCGATGAGCTCGATGAACCGGGAACCTGCGGCATGGCTGACCATCGACATCGCCGGGATCGGCGAAAAGCCGGCGACGCGGTCCGGCCCGTACGTGCCGATGGTGTGCACGTGAGCCGCAGCGATCAGCTCGGTGGCCTCGGCCCAGGTGATCCGGATCAGCCCGCCTTTGCCGCGGGCCTGCTGGTAGCGGCGGCGGCGCTCGGGATCCGCCTGTATGTCGGCCCACGCCAGCACCGGATCACCAAGTCGCCCTTTGGCTTCCCGGAACATCTCGACAAGCACGCCGCGGGCATACGGATAACGCACCCGGGTCGGCGAGTAGCTGTACCAGGAGAACGACGCACCGCGGGGACAGCCGCGCGGCTCGTACTCGGGGCGGTCCGGACCCACCGACGGGTAGTCGGTTTGCTGGGTCTCCCAGGTGATGATCCCGTCCTTGACGTAGATCTTCCACGAGCACGACCCCGTGCAGTTGACGCCGTGCGTGGACCGCACCACCTTGTCGTGCTGCCACCGGTCCCGGTAGAAGACGTCGGCCTCCCTGCCTCCCGTCCGGGTGACCGTGCGCATGTCGGCCGAGATCTCGCCCGGGGTGAAATAGCGACCGCTGCGCTGGAGTAACTCCTCCAGCGGTCCTCCGACGTGCGGGGTGACAGTCAAGAAACCTCCTCGCAGATAGCGGGCGCGGATCGTCGGGCGATGCGTTGGTGGTTATTCCGACCGCGTGAAGGACCGAGAACGTGCGCGGTCGCGACGGCGCCCCCAGGGGGAGTACAGACGGCCCACGCGACCCATATGACTACTCACGTCTGTTTTCCATGTCGGTTCGCACGATGATTTAACAATTCGAGATTGGAATAACCCTGCGACTCCTCTGTAAATGAGCTGTGGGCTTCGGCATTGGCGCGCCGGGCGTGGGACGCGTCACATTGCGTGTCAGAGGATTTGAGCCAGTGCGGGTAGCCAGCCCCGGTCGGCGGGCACCCAGTCGATCTCGTGCAGCTGCGCGGCCGTTACCCAGCGCAGCGCACGGTGATCGTGCGGATGCGGTTCGCCGTCGATCAAGCTGACTAGGTAGGCACGCAGCGTCGTCGTCCCATTGAGCGCAACGTCCTCGCCCACACGCTCGCCGACCGCGACTTCGACGCCCAGCTCCTCGGCGAGTTCACGGGCCAGCGCTTGGCGCTCGGTCTCACCGGGCGCAACCTTGCCGCCCGGCAACTCCCAGCGACCCGCCAGCTCGGGCGGCCGAAGGCGCTGTGCGACCAGCAACCGGGATGCGTCGATGACGGCTCCGGCGACCACGATCTGGTTCGGCATCGCCGTGACGGTATACCGTCGAGGTATGGCTGTGTTAACGGATGAACAAGTAGACGCCGCACTGCCTGACCTCAACGGATGGGAACGAGCCGACGGCACACTGCGCCGGTCGATCAAGTTTCCGGCGTTTCTCGCCGGTATCGACGCAGTGCGCCGGGTGGCTGAGCACGCCGAAGCCCAGGATCATCACCCTGACATCGATATCCGTTGGCGGACAGTGACTTTCGCACTGGTAACGCACTCAGAGGGCGGTATCACCGATAAGGACGTGTCGATGGCCCACGACATCGACGGGATTATCGGCGAGTAATTGCTCGCGGCCCGCTCGCCGCGATCCAGGCCAGGGTGGCCAACGTCGCCACGATGTAGACCAATCCGCCCCAGGCCAGATACCACGCCCTGCCGTTTTGCCAGATGGTCGGCTGGGCAAAGCTCAGCAGCCACGGCACACCAATGATGGTCAGCGCCAACCATATCCAGCCGAGAATTCGTGCGCCGAGGCGCTCCGATAGCGGCCCGTGCAACAGCCAGATCATCAACGGCACCAGCCACACCCAGTGGTGCGTCCAGGAAATCGGCGAGAGCAGCAGCCCGAACAACTCGACCACCAGCAGCGGGCCGAGGCGGTCCGGCACGTTGGCGCTGAGCGCACGCCAGGCCAGCACGGCCAGTACCGCGGTGACTGCGATCCCGGTCAGCACCAGCGGGCTGTAGCCGGCGTCGTGGCCGAAGATCCGGCAGATTCCGCCTCGCCAGGACTGATTGAACGTCGTGCAGATCGGCCCGATCCGGTCAGTCTTGAAAATCAGCTTGGTGAAGTACTGGCGGGTCTCGTCACCGATGACCAGCGCCGAGATCCCCACTGTGGCAAAGAAAACGACTGCGGAAAACACCGCCGCACCCCATCGCCGAACACCGATGAAATAGAGGCCGGTGATCGCCGGTGTCAGCTTCATGCCCGCCGCCGCACCGACCAATAGGCCCGACAACCACCACCGGGTGGTGTAAGCCGCGTACAACGTGGCCAGCACCAACAGCACATTGATTTGGCCGTAGTCGAACGTGCTGCGCAGCGGCTCGAGCCAGATCGCGATTGCGGTCCAGAGCATGGCCAGTCGGTGACCCTCGCCGGCCGCGACGCCGAGTAGCCGCTGGCTTAGCCGGACCACGCCGTAGAGCGCGGCGATCGTCCCAACCTGCCAGCAGAAGGCGACCAGTCCGAACGGCAACAGGTGCAGCGGATAGAACATCACCGCGGCGAACGGCGGGTAGGTGAACGGCAGCGGGAAGTCCGGCGTCTGGTCGGCGTAGACGTAGTGGTACAGGCCCCCAGGGTGATCGATCGTTGCCGCGCCGCCGATGTAGACGTGCAAGTCGACGAAATTCGCTCCGTTGGAAGCCAGATACGTCCAGCCCAACCGCGCGGCGACACTGATGACCAATAGCACCGGCCCGACGGCGCTGCGCGATAGCGCTCGCCGACGGGTGATAGCTGCCGCCGGGGCGGCCGAGGTGGTGTCTATTCGCACGACTCTAATGGGGCCGCGACGAGCATGACCGTCGCCCGGATGAGCCCGGCGGGTCACCGCAGTCACTCGTATCCGTAACGATCGCATAAC
>DAIODV010000388.1:0-3683 GCA_036746615.1 Mycobacterium sp. | reverse complement strand
GATCGCCCACTCATAGCGCGTGGCTGAAAAGATGACCACCCGATCGCCGGCCTGTACCCCTTGTGCAATCAAACCCAGTGCTGCCGAGCGGATTTGGGCTGCGGCGCCAGCGCAGGTAACGTCGGTCCAGGCCCCGTCGACCAGGCGTTGAAAAATTACCGTGTCAGGATCGTCTCGCTCGTAGGAAAACGCTGCGGCGACGATGTTGTCATGCTCGCCCACCGTGAACGGGGCCGGAACGCTGAATTCACGCACTCTCGTACCTTAGTCCGGACAATCCTGGGTGGTGTTATGCGGCCATCCGTGCGATATGTGAAGCTAGGGGCCGTGCACAGCGTTCAAATTGCCGACGAGACGTTTGTCGCGGCCGACCCCGCACACGTCGGCGCCGCCGTCGGCGATCCCGCTAGCTGGCGGCGGTGGTGGCCTGATCTGCGGCTGCAGGTCATCGAAGACCGTGGCCCGTTAGGAGTCCGATGGTCCGTGACCGGGCCGCTGACGGGGACGATGGAAATCTGGTTGGAGCCTTCGTTGGACGGCGTGGTGTTGCACTACTTCTTGCATGCCGAGCCGTCCGGGGTGGCGGCCTGGCAGTTGGCCAGGATGAACCTCAGCAAAATGACTCATCGCCGTCGGGTCGCCGGCAAGCGAATGGCCTTCGAGGTGAAATCGACGCTGGAGCGCTCCCGGCCCGTCGGGATTTCTCCGGTGCTTGACCAGGTCTGAGCTCAACCGGGGAGTAGCGTTTCTGCCGTGGACTGGCGGTACGGCCCGCCGGGTGCAGACCGTGTACGGGGAAGAAGGAAGCGACTAGGTGACGGAGAAGACGGCCCAGACGATCTACATCGATGCCGACCCCAGCACGGTCATGGATGTGATCGCGGACATCGGCGCGTATCCCGACTGGGTGTCGGAATACAAGGAGGCCGAGGTACTCGAAGCCGACCCTGACGGCAACCCGAAGGTGGCGCGGCTGGTGCTGGACACCACTGTTCTCAAAGACACGCTGGTGCTGTCCTACGACTGGCCGAAAGATCGCAAGTCGGTGCGTTGGTCGTTGGTTTCCAGCTCGCTGTTGCGATCCCTCGACGGGGTATATCGGTTGGTGTCCAAGGGGTCTGGTACCGACGTGACCTACGAACTCACCGTCGACATTGCGATCCCGATGATCGGCCTACTCAAGCGCAAGGCCGAGCGCAGATTGATAGACACCGCGCTGAAGGATCTGAAGAAACGAGTCGAGGCTGAGTGAATCGACAGCGCCCGCTGTTGCCCGGATCAGTCTTTTCGTCGGCAAGGGTGGGGTAGGGAAGTCAACGTTGGCGGCCGCGACCGCCGTAGTCGAGGCGCGCGCCGGTCAGCGGGTGCTGCTGGTATCCACCGACCAAGCGCACTCATTGGGTGACGTACTCGGTATCACGATCACGCCGTCCGGCCGGCGCGATCCTGTCCGCGTACTCGCTGACCTCGAGACCCGGGCCGCCGACGTCGGCGGTGGCTTCCTCGACGCGCTGGCGATGGATACCCTGGCGCTGCTCGAAGCTCGATGGCGCACAGTGATCGACACCCTGGGCCGGCAGTTCGGCGAATCCGAGTTGGGCGAGATTGCGCCCGAAGAACTTTCGGCGCTGCCCGGCGTGCAGGAAGTTCTTGGCCTGCACGAGGTCGGCGAGCTTGCCACGGCCGGGTACTGGGACCACATCGTGGTCGACTGCGCCTCCACCGCGGACGCGATGCGGATGCTGACCCTGCCCGCCACCTTCGCCCTGTACGTCGAGCGTGGATGGCCGCGGCATCGCAGGCTTTCCGCCACCGACAATGCTCGGTCGACGGCACTGGTGGAACTGCTCGAACGAATCAACAACAGCGTCGAAAAGCTCAGCGCGCTACTGACCGACGGCACCCGAGTCGGTGCTCATCTCGTCCTCACCGCTGAACGGGTTGTGGCGGCCGAAGCGGTCCGCACGCTGGGCTCGTTGTCGTTGATGGGCGTGCGCGTCGAGGAATTAATCGTCAACCAGATTCTGGTGCAGGACGATTCATACGAGTACCGCAATCTGCCCGCGCATCCGGCCTTCGACTGGTACTCCGAGCGCATCGGTGAGCAACGCGCTGTGCTCGACGAGCTGGATGCCGCCATCGGTGATGTTGCTCTGGTGCTTACCCCGCACCTGCCCGGTGAGCCGATCGGCGCCAAAGCGCTGGCGGAGCTGCTGGAAAGTGCGCGCCGCCGCGACGGATCGGCACCGCCCGGGCCGTTGCGTCCGGTCGTCGAGTTGGAGTCTGGATCCGGTCTGCAGTCGATCTACCGATTGCGGCTAGAGTTGCCGCAGATCGATTCCGGCGCGCTTACCCTTGGCCGGGTCGGCGACGATCTGATCGTCGGTGCCGGCGGGATGCGGCGCAGAGTTCGCTTGGCGTCCGTACTTCGGCGATGCGCGGTAGTGGACGCACATCTTCGAGGTAGCGAGTTGACGGTGCGTTTTCAACCTGATCCGGAGGTGTGGCCGAGATGACCGGCGGCGTTCACCCCGACATCGGTCCCGAATTGCGCAAACTCGCTCAGAGCATTCTCGACGGGATCGATCCTGCGGTGCGCTTGGCGGCGGCGCGCGCGCTTGGCGACGGCGCCGGCACCGGCAAGTGCCAGCAGGTGTGGTGCCCGGTGTGTGCGCTGGCCGCGGTGGTGACCGGGGAGGAACACCCGTTGCTAACCGTCATCGCTGAACACAGCGTGGCGCTACTGGCGGTGGTCCGTGCCATCGTCGAGCAAGTCGACGGATCCAAGCCACCGCCAGATGGTCCGCCTAGCGGCGGCGCGGAGGCAGATGCCGCAGCCGACGTGGATGCCGATGCCGGTTCCAAGAGCCGGTATCAACCCATCACGGTCACCGTCGACGAGTAGCGGCGACAGTTCGGGTTAACAGCAGCCGGCTCACCGCCGAAGAGTCAGCAGGTCACAAGCGTCGATGTGGTCCCGTCCACACTGGATCGGTACTCTTGGCGCAGAACACTATCGATTCACGGGCAATTGGGAGGGTCCATGTGGTACTGGCTGTTCAAGTACATCTTCATGGGCCCTCTGCTGGCCCTCCTCGGCCGGCCCAAAGTTGAAGGGCTGGAACATGTTCCGCAGTCCGGCCCCGCGATACTTGCCAGTAACCACCTAGCGGTCGCCGACAGTTTCTATCTACCGCTTGTTGTGCGACGCCGGATCACGTTCCTGGCCAAGGCCGAATATTTCACCGGCACCGGCCTGAAGGGGTGGTTCCAGCGCTGGTTTTACGGCACCACCGGACAGGTGCCCATCGACCGCAGCGACGCTGACTCCGCGCAGGCCGCGTTGAACACCGCCGAGCGGTTGCTGAGCCAGGGCAAGCTGCTCGGCATGTATCCCGAGGGCACCCGCTCGCCCGACGGCCGGCTGTACAAGGGCAAGACCGGGTTGGCTCGGCTGGCGCTGCAAACCGGAGTTCCGGTGATACCGGTGGCGATGATCGGCACCAACGTCGTCAATCCGCCCGGCAGCAAGATGTGGCGGTTCGGTCGGGTCACTGTCCGATTCGGCAAGCCGATGGACTTCTCCCGGTTCGACGGGCTGGCGGGCAACCGCTTCATCGAGCGGGCGGTCACCGACGAGGTGATCTACGAGCTGATGGGGCTGTCCGGCCAGGAATACGTTG
>DAIODV010000387.1:0-3714 GCA_036746615.1 Mycobacterium sp. | reverse complement strand
CGCTCAGCGATTTCACCGTGCACGACGCAGACTGGTACGGCGAAAACCAGATCGACCTCCGCCTGGATACCCGGGCAGTGTCAGTCGACCCGGCGGCACACACGGTAAAGCTTGCCGACAACAGCGCCATCGAATACGAGAAGTTGCTGCTGGCCACCGGATCGCGCTCACGGCGATTGCCCATCCCCGGCTCCGACGCCGCCGGAGTTCACTACCTTCGAGTGTTCGAAGATGCATCGGCGCTGGATTCTGCTCTGGTGCAAGGCTCTTCGCTGGCAGTGGTCGGCGCTGGATGGATTGGGCTGGAAGTCGCCGCCAGCGCCCGACAGCGCGGCGTCAACGTCACCGTGGTCGAGGCCGCCGAGTTGCCTTTGATCGGGGCGCTCGGTGCAGAGGTCGGCGCGGTATTCGCCGTGTTGCATCGCGAGCACGGCGTCGACCTACGGCTGCAGTCCCAGGTCGAGGAGATCACCACGGCCGACGGCAAGGCCACCGGTCTGCGCCTCGGTGACGGGACGAATATCACCGCCGACGCTGTGCTGGTGGCTGTCGGTGCGCAGCCCAACGTCGAACTCGCCGACCAGGCTGGGCTCTCAATGGGCGACGGCGGCGTGTTGGTCGACGCGTCGCTGCGCACCAGCGATCCCGACATCTATGCGGTGGGTGACATCGCCGCTGCAGAACATCCGTTGCTTCGCGGCCGCGTCCGCACCGAACACTGGGCCAACGCCCTCAAACAGCCCGACGTTGCCGCAGCCAGCATGCTCGGGCAGAAAGCCGAATATGCCGAGCTGCCTTACTTTTTCACCGACCAGTACGACTTAGGAATGGAGTATGCCGGCCACGCTCCGGCATATGACCGCGTCATGTTCCGCGGAGATGTCGATGGTCGAGAATTCGTCGCCTTTTGGCTCGATTCCGGCAACCGAGTGCTGGCTGGAATGAATGTCAACATCTGGGATGTGCTCGATGACATCAAGAGTCTGATCCGGTCGAAGCGCGCTGTCGATCCCGACAAGCTCGCCGATCCGGAGGCACCGCTGAGTGAGCTGATCAGCTGATCCCGATGACGTCGGGTAATCGTATGCCCTGCAACCGCTCCCGCTCGGCGCGGCGACGCTTGATCCGCAGCCGTGCATCGGCCGGAAGGGTGAACACTTCGTCGCAGGTTAGGTAGAAGACCTCGCCCGCAACGTCGACGATATCGGCTGCGGCTAACCGGGAACCCAGTTCTCGCAAGGTCATTCGCATTTCATGAGTGAACCGCATGGTGGTGTCGTAGGCCAGTTCCCGAGAGGCTCGGGCGCTGGCCGCCATTCGCTCGGCGAGATTCGTCGCCGAAGCATCCGACGGCATCGGCCGTGGAACTCCGGTCGCGGCTTGTCCGGCAGCAACCAGCAGCATCGCCGGATCGTCAGCGAACATCAAATTGGCCAGCTCAATCTCAGCCGGACCACGGTGCCCGACTCCCGTAACGGCAGCAGTGAACGCGGCAGCGGTACTGGGGGACAGCACGCTGATGCCGTCCAGGTCTGCATCGAGAGCCAGCCTGCACAACTCCGGATCGCTTCGGATCAGCGCCGCCAGCGAAGACGTCTTGGCTTCGACGGCATCGCTTTCCACCAGCATGGCCACCCCCGAGACGGCGGTGCGAAGGCCGGCGCGCCGCACAGTCGCTGCGGTGATTCCGGTATCGATCAGCCACCGGCCGGTCAGACCCCAGCCTTGGTGGATCCGGTCGCGCAATAAGCGCGTCCGTACTTGCAGGTCTGCGTCCGACAGCGACATCAGTTGCGCCGCGCTGAGGTGCTCGGTGGCCGCGGCCGCGACGTAGCCTTCGGTGTCGGCCCGTAAATGCCGCAACAACACCATGGCCCGCGTGAGAACAATTGCTTTTCGGGCCCTGGCGCCTAGCGACTGCCCCGCCTCGTCCACGTCCCAGCCGGGTAACTGGCCGGCTGCGATCACGCTGGCGGAAACGCCAACGTAGGGGCGATGACCGAACACCGCGATAGCTCGGCTTCCCCATTCGCCGGCAACGACGTCGTCCACTGCCATCACCTGGCTGATCAGCCGGTTGGCGGCGCGCAAACCCTCGAGTTGGACGTCGAGCGTCATCGGGGTCAACGGCCCGGGCAGGGGCTGGGCGAGGGTGGCCGCGCTGAATACCGGGAACCGCGGATCAATCCGGTCGTCGAATTCGCCCTCCAGCCCGTCGGGTGTCGCGGCCCGAAGCTGGGTGCCGCCGTCCGGCTCGGTGCGGGGAGCAACCTCGAGCGGTATCGGTAGATGTCCCGGCAGGTCGACGGCTCCCCTGGCGTCAAGCCTGCGGCCGGCCAATCCACGCGCGGTGTCGGCGACTGCTTCGCTTGCACGCCAGCCGAATTCGAATTGCCACGCGTCTCGCAACTCAGCGACGTCCAGTGCCGCGGTCAGCTGGGGCCACGTTGGGAGACGGGACAGTCGTGGCCGCTGCTCGACCGATTTGAGCACTCGGCGCGCGGTGGCTACCTCGGTGGTGTCCGGGGTCGCGAGGTCGACGAGTCCGGTTCGGTTGGTCGCCACCGCGAGCACCAGGAATCGGAGCAGATCGTCGAAGTGCAGTAGCCGCAGCGGTGTGGCTGAATCCTTGCTGTGCACCAGGCTGCCCACGGTGCGACAGATCATCCAGTCGAGCTGGCGGCCCATCAGCGGCGCCACGCGGACAATCAGGTTCGGCGCCCAACCACTCGCCACCAGCGACTCGGCCTGTTGATACAGCCTTCGCTCTCCCGCCGACTGCGACAGGTAGATCAGCCGGGCACCGGCGCGGGCCGCCGCATGGGCAACGTGCACCAATCCGCTTAGTCCGGCACTGCCGGGCGCGTCGGCCTCGATCGGGGCGAGGTGAAGGACTACGTCGGAGTCGTCGGCCAGTTGCTGCAGCATTCGTCCGCCGAGCGGCCCGCAGACAAAGTCGACGCCGGGGTCCAAGTTTTCATGCGGATGTGCGGCGATACCGCTGACCACGTATCCAGCGGCGATTAGCTGCCGGGCGACGGTACGTCCAACCGCTCCGGTGACCCCAGTGAGCAGGATCCGCACGAAATTGACAATAAGCGCGCGAAGCGCTTCTCAGGTAACTTTCAGCTAACGACTGTGGCAGTGCCGTCCGAGTGGATCGCGACTTTGGCGCCTGCGATGTCGTCATGAACCGTCGCCGCCGCCGCCCCGGGGTCGGGAAGCAGCGCCAGGGTACGGCGGTCGTCAGGGGTGCGAACCGCAACAAACGCCTTCTCCGGCTGGCCGTCCCGGTCAAAGGGTGTTGTCCAGGCTTCGACGGTTCCGACGCCTTCCCATTCCACCGCCGCATCTCGGGTGGGTTCCCGGTCGACTGCGGATTGCACGTCTTCCCAACGGAATTCGGCTGTCGGTGGTTCGGTGCCGTACACGCCGAAGCTGTGCTTGGTCAGGTAGCCGCCATTGGCGGTGATCAAGCCGCGCCGCCCGGGGTTAGCCGCCAGCAGCTCAGCCATCGTCGCGATCGAATGCGACACGTAGTTGCTCCACGGACCGCCGGCGAACGTCAGCCCGCCGGTCACGGTCAGCGGGCGACCCGGATCGTCAACCGGGAGTCCGAGTTCGGCCGCCGCCACCTGTACGGCCGACGGAAAACAGGAATACAGATCGACGTAGTCCACGTCGTCGATGCCCATACCGGCCAGTGTCAGCGCG
>DAIODV010000386.1:0-3730 GCA_036746615.1 Mycobacterium sp. | reverse complement strand
GGTCGACGCCGTCGAGCAGGCGGTGGGCGATATCGGCGGTCACCTCCCAGCCGACGTGGCAGATGAATCCGGTGACCACGATGCCCGCAATCGCGTCTGCCCACCCCCAGCCAAGCGCGACGCCGATCAGCCCGAGCATCGCACCCGCCGACGACAACGCGTCGAGCCACGAATGCTTGGCGTCGGCGACCATGGTCGCGGAGCGGATCCGCCGGCCCACCGCCAACTTGTACCGCGCCACCAGCTGGTTTCCGGCGATGCCCACGATCGCCGCGGCAATGCCCCAACCCACGTGTGCGGTGCCGCCGTGCCGGAGAAGCTTGTCGACGCTTTCAAAACCGGCGACAAGAGCACTGCCCCAAATCACCAGTGCCACACCAATTCCGGCGAGGTCTTCGGCGCGTTCGTAGCCGTAGGTGTAGCGCTCGGTGGGCAGTCTGCGCGATGCCCTGAATCCGACGAACACCAATGCGCTTGTCGAGACGTCCGACAAATTGTGCAGCGCATCGCCCAGCAACGCCACCGACCCCGAGACCAGCGCGATGGCCAGCTCAATGAGACCGGTCAGTGCTAGCCCGACGGCGCTGACCGCGATTGCGCGGTTGGCCTGCCGACGTTCACCCGCGTCGTCGATGGCGGTGTCGAGCGGAAAGCTTGTCGCCGGGTCGCGGACCCCCTTGATCAGATGCATACCGGCAAGGATGCCCGCCGCCGGTGAGATTGCAAAGACTCAGTCGGCCAAGGCGCGGCCCACAATCAACGGATCCGGCTCGCCGACAAGCTCGTGGTCCTTGTCGTCGTAGTCGCACTTGGCAAGGATGTGACGCATGGCGTTGATTCGAGCGCGCTTCTTGTCGTTGCTTTTGACGACGATCCAGGGTGCGTTGTCGGTATCGGTCGCGGCGAACATCGCCTCCTTGGCGGCGGTGTAGTCGTCCCACCTGTTAATGGACTCCATGTCCATCGGCGAAAACTTCCACTGCCGCACCGGGTCGACCACCCGAACAGCGAACCGAGTGCGCTGCTCGGCGGGTGACACCGAAAACCAGAACTTGGTCAGCTCTATCCCATTGCTGACCAGCATCCGCTCGAAAAGCGGTGCCTGCTCGATGAATTCGGCGTATTGCTCGGGCGTGCAGAAGCCCATCACCTTCTCCACGCCGGCGCGGTTGTACCACGACCGGTCGAACAGGACCATCTCGCCGGCAGCCGGTAGGTGGCTTATGTAGCGCTGAAAATACCACTGCGTCTGTTCGCGTTCGGTCGGCTTCTCCAGCGCTACCACGCGCGCGCTGCGGGGGTTGAGGTGCTCCATGAATCGCTGAATAGTGCCGCCCTTGCCGGCGGCGTCGCGGCCCTCGAAGACGATCACATGGCGGGCGCCGCAGCGTTTGCCGTGGTTTTGCAGCTTCAGCAATTCAATCTGCAGGCGCCGCTTCAACCGCTCGTATTCGTCGCGCGTCATCCGGTGGTCGTACGGGTATTGCTCACGCCACGTCTCGATGTGCTTGCCGTCCTGATCGAGCAAGATCGGGTCGTCATCATCCGTGTCGTCGACGGTGTACCCGTGTTCGGGCGTCGAAAGGGTTTCCAGATCTATTTCAGGCATGACCTATTCCTCGTCGCTTGACCTCAAGTGTGCTTGAGGTCTTAGCGTCTACGCTATGACACAACAACCGTCCGTCGAATCGGATTGGCCCGAAGCGTTGAAGACGATCGGTGCGATCCGATTCGCCCGTCGCTCCACACATTTCGAGGCAACCGTCGAGTTCTACCGGGAGCTTGTCGGCCTGCCGCTGTGCGCGACGTTCGGCGATAGCTACGGTGCCACCGGCGCGATATTCGGACTGCCCGGATCCTCGCTGACCTTCGAAATCGTCAAAGCCGACGAACCGGTCGCGGTCGATCCACATGACCAGCTGTGCCTGTACTTCCCCGATGCGACGGCGCAACAGCAAGCGACAGCGCGGCTTTCGGGTGCGGGGATACAACCCGTCGAGTCCCACCCATACTGGGCCGCCACGGGAGCGGTTACCTTTCGCGATCCCGACGGCCGCGAAGTTGTGTTCGCGCCGTTCATCTTTGGCGTCAACGAGCCTTCTGAAAGTAACGCGTCGGGTGAGCATTGGGTAATCAGCGGGTCGTAGTGCCGCGCGTGGCTTAGACAGCGGAAGGCCACCGGGGTCGCGTCGTCCGGTGGCCGTCCTCTGTGCAAGCTCGTTTGTGGGCTTACTTCCTGAAGGCGTCCTTCACGTGCTCGCCCGCGTCCTTCAGGCTGGACTTGGCCTGGTCAAGCTTTCCTTCGACCCGGGTGTCGTCATCTCCGGTGGCCCTACCGACGGCCTCTTTGGCCTTGCCGGCGACGTCGTCGATCTTGTTGGTCACTTTCGAGTGGGCTCCCATGGTTCCAGCTCCCTCTTCGATCTGGTCAATGCTGCTTCGCGTCCGGGTAAATACCCGGCACGGGGGGCCGTCAAACCACGTGTGGGACATTGACACGATGCGGGTCGCGATCCTCGACGACTACCAAAATGTTTCGTTGAGCATGGCCGACTGGTCGCAGGTGGCGGCACACGCCGAGATCACTGTCTTCACCGATCACCTCGCCGACCAGGACGCCGTCGTGCAGCGTCTGTCGGCGTTCGACGTGGTGTGCGTGATGCGTGAGCGCACACCCTTGCCGCGTGCCGTCATCGAACGCCTGCCACGGCTGAAGATGATCGCCTCTACCGGGCCGTTCAACGCGTCTATCGACGTCGCGGCGGCCAAGGAGCGCGGCATCTATGTCAGCACGACCGGCGGCTACCTGGAGTCGACGGTCGAGCTGACCTGGGCACTGATCCTCGCCACCGCCCGCCGGATCGTCGACGAAACGCTCTCGGTGCGCGCCGGCGGCTGGCAGACGTCGGTGGGCGCTCAGCTCGGCGGGGCGGTGTTGGGTGTGCTGGGCCTGGGGCGGATCGGCAGCCGCGTGGCACGGGTCGGGACGGCGTTCGGGATGGACGTCATCGCGTGGAGTTCCAACCTGACGCCGGAGGCCGCCGAACAATCCGGGGCGATCTATGTGTCGAAAGAGGACTTGTTCAGCCGCGCCGACGTCTTGACCATCCACCTGGTGCTCAGCGAGCGCACCCGCGGCTTGGTCGGCGCCGCCGAATTGGAGTTGATGAAATCGACGGCGTTGCTAGTCAACACATCCCGCGGCCCGATCGTCGACGAAAAGGCTCTCATCGACGCCCTGCGGTCGGGGCGACTCGCCGGAGCCGGCCTCGACGTCTTCGACACCGAACCGCTGCCGATCGGGCACCCGCTGCGCTCGCTGGATGCTGTGGTCGCGACCCCGCACATCGGCTACGTCGCCGACAGGGTCTACCGCACCTTCTACGGTGAGGCCGCCGCCAAGATCGCCCGGTGGCTCGGGCAAGTCAGCAGCGATTAACTTCATCGCGCGCCGCCGGAACCACCACGACTCGACTGGGCGGATCGCCAGCAGCACGATCAACGCGAGCGCCCAACCCAGCAGGATGTCGACCACGAAGTGCTCGGCGGAGTACACCAGCACAAAAGCCATCGCCAACGGGTAAGCCACCAGCAGCGGACGCCACCTCGCCTTTACCAGCCGCCACAGAAAGATCGAGGTCATCGCCGTCACCGCGGCATGCAGCGACGGAATCGCCGCGACCAGATTCACGCTGGCCTGTCCGGAGTTGACCAGGTCTCCCGCCGATTG
>DAIODV010000385.1:0-3745 GCA_036746615.1 Mycobacterium sp. | reverse complement strand
CCTCGACGACGATCCTCTCGTCACCACGGACGCCCTGGCTCCCGTTGTCGAAGATCGGTGGCAATCAGGCGCGGTGCGGCCGGTATTCGCCGGACCGCTGCGGACCATGATCAGCTGGGAAGCCTGGACGTGACGTCAGGTCAGGCGACTTCGCAACCGAGCAAGGCGACTCGTCGGCACCTGAATTGCCGCCATCACCGCACTCATCGGCGACGCTACTGACTTCGGCGGGGTCTTGGGCTCGGCGGCTGGGGGTGCATCGCCTTCCCACCAGGTGGGCTCCAGCAGTGCCGTCGTCAGCGGGATCGCTTTGTCGACACTGTTGCGTCCCCATCGGCTCGCGCGGTCGATAGCCGCGACGGAGGGCGCCAGGTTCACCGGCGACAACGTCGGCCCGAATCGGACGAGGTGATCGGCGTAGGGCAAGTTACGTACCATCTGCAACGCGACGGCCTGGGTGATCGGCGCCAACCACAGATGCCGCGGATCCCATTGCGGGTGAAAGCAATCGAACGCCAGGTAGCACGCATTGCGGGTGCCGAGCCTGCCGTCGCGGATGCGTTTCCACGCCAGTTCGATCGGGACATTGCTCGCCGTGCCGCCGTCGACGAGGGCCGCGACATCTTTCTCTTCGCAGAGCGCGTCGAGGATAGGGATCATCCGCGGATCGCTCGTTTCATGGTGCAGCACACCAGGAATCGCAGCTGAGAACGACACCGCATCGACGACGTCGAAGTCGCGCGCAGGGTCGTCGGCGCCAATGATGATCGGCTTGACGACCCGCAGGTCGATGAACGCCGCGACCTGCCACATCCGGGCGCCCACCACCGGTCCGATGCCGATCGGGCGAAACGGAACCGACTGCAGCTTCAGTGCCGCTAATGCGGGACGGCGGAACCGGGACGGCAGCGCCGTATAGGGCTGCTTGCGCACACCTGCCACCACCACGTCGAACGGAATTGCCAAGTCCGACATGCGCATTCGTTGGCCATCTTCGCGGCTGAGCATAGTGTGGGCGAACTGGTCGAAGCGCAGCGCGAACATGCCGGCCAGTCCATGGCGGCGCTGCAGCCGTTCAGGTCCCAGGATGGCGCGATACGACACGGTTTTCGCCCAGTCGATGTATTCCTCGATCGGCACGGGTAATTCACGGCTCGCCAACCCGCCAAGGATCGAGCCGATCGAGGCGCCGATCATATAGTCGGGCACGTGCCCGGCCTCCAGCAGCCGCTGCATGCCGCCGATGTAGACGAAACCCGCGCCGCCCCCGCCGCCGAGGACCGTGACGAGCTTCTTGTAGCCGACCTCGGAGTCCAATTCCCCTGCGGAGAAATCGTTTCCGTGTCGCTCGATGAGCACGTGGCGTTGGTCGTCCTGGTCGGCGGCCAGGCCGTCGAGCGCTTCTCGTGCCGTCTTCAGCGCGGTGATCGGATCTGGCTCCTCGCGCAGTGGACCGTATAGCGCGTCGGCGACCCGGGAGCGCCACGGCGCGATTTCAGCGCCGACCGAGACGTCGCCGCGGCCGCGAGTTCCACCGGGGCCCGCGGCGCCGGGTTCGAAGTCGGCGAGCCTGGCGAAGTTGAGGATGTAGCGCAGCCTGCGCAGGTCTTCGGGGTTCAGCACGTCGGGCTCGGCGAGGTGATGGCGGATCAGCCGGTTTTCCATCCGCTGCAGCAGCAGCGCCGGCTCGGCGGTCAGCAGATCCTCAGCGTCGACGGATTCGACGGCCTCGTCCTCGATCTCCTCGATGACTTCCAGCCCGGCGTCGCGGCGGCCCAGACGGCTAAGCACCGCGTCGGCGAACGGGATCTGCATGGGCATCAGTCTGGCCGCAGTGCGGATCCAGCTGCAAACGCGCTCGTAACCAGTACCTTTAATGCGTGTTCGTTCGGCTGATCGCTCTGCTCGGCGTGCTGGTCGCCCTGGCGGGGTGTCCTGCTCCGCGTCTGGCGGAACCACGACTGCCGGACGGCACCACCAAGCACACCATGGCGTTCGGCGGGCTGGACCGTACCTACCGGGTCCACAAACCGGTGGGGCTGGCGGCCGCAGCGCCGCTAGTGGTCATGCTGCATGGCGGGTTCGGCGACGGCGAGCAAGCCGAAAACTCTTATGGCTGGGATCAATTGGCCGATTCGGCGAAGTTCGTGGTCGCCTACCCCGACGGCGTCGGGTCGACGTGGAATGGGCACGGGTGCTGCGGCAAGGCTGTCCAGGAGAATGTCGACGACGTCGGCTTCATCACGACGATGGTGGGGCAGATCAGCGCGTCCCTGACGATCGACCGGTCGCGGGTCTATGCGACCGGGATCAGCAACGGCGGCATCATGAGCTACGCGCTGGCCTGCAACACCAACCTCTTCGCGGCCATCGGCCCGGATGCGGCCACCCAGCTTGACCCGTGTATTTCCCCGCACCCCACGTCGGTGATCCACATCCACGGCACCGCCGACCGGCTGGTCCCTTACCTCGGCGGCCAAGGCGCGAGCACGGTCAACGGGCCTCCGATACCTGACGTCAACGCGTTCTGGCGCAAGGTCGACCAGTGCGGCCCACCCGATGTCGTCGTCAAAGCCCCGGTCACCACCTCGACCGCCGCGTGCGCCGACCATCGCAGCGTCGAGTTGATCACCGTGGAGGGCGGCCGACATCAGTGGCCAGGCGGTACGACATTCCTCGAGCGGCTGGGTCCGGCGCACGCGCTCAACGCCACCCAGACCATCTGGGAATTCTTTGCGGCGCATCATGCCTGAGTTACAGACCCGGTATCAGATCGACGAGGTTGAGCAGTGTCCCCGCCGTCGCTTCCAGGACGGGAGCGGCGGCACCGTAGCCGAAGGCGAACGGGACGAGCGCGATGTCAGCGGCGATCGGATCCCCAATGGCGCCAAGCAGATTCCCGGCTTCGAGTTGGTCGGTGAAGAGGTTGAGGTCGTAGGACGGCAAGCTGGTGATCAACGCGGTGACGGTGTCGGCGACGGGCACCAGCGTCGCGTAGTCAGCCGACAGCGTGGCGCTGAGATCGTTGATCAGCGCGGTCGGTGACGAAAGCAGCGTCGCGTGCGAGATCGGGAAGTTGGCGAAATTGCTCAGCGCGTTTTGCGCCACGCCCAGCAGCGACGGGATGTTCAGCATCGACTGCAGGTTGGTAGCGTCGGTGAAACCAATCGTGTGGGCAATACCGATCAGCTGATTGGTCAGCGGGTTGTCCAGAATCGATGAAATGACTTGGTAATCAACAGGATCCTGCAAGTCCTTGATGGCCGCGTCGATGCCCTGCGGAATCCCGTTGACCAACGCGGTAAAGATGTCGTTCACGTTGAGGTCGGTGGGTAATAGCCCCATCGGGCTGGGCACATCGGCAAATCCCGGGCTCCAGCCGTCCTGAATGCTGCCGTAGCCGTAGTTGACAAGCACCGACATGTCGGGCTGCAGCAGATCGGCAAGGGGATTGCCGATGACGGGGATGAACCGCAGCGGATCTAGCAGCGGCAGATCCTCGGTAACCATGTAGTAGTTAGTCAGCGTGTCGGCCATCGATGTCGGCAGCTGGATCGCCTCGGCGAGCTGGCCGGGCAGCGGGTTGAGATAGGTGATGTGGTCGAACAGGATGCCCAGGAATGCATTGAGGTCGGACAGGAAATCGATTGGGTACTTGGGGAAGTCGGCGAAGCCGTCGTATTCGTTGGTGTAGATGTCCGTCGGGTAGAAGTCGGCCGGCGTCGCGCCGTTGAACGTGATGCCC
>DAIODV010000384.1:0-3755 GCA_036746615.1 Mycobacterium sp. | reverse complement strand
AGACCTTCACCACCAGGCTGCTGCGTGCCCGGCTCGCAGCGGCTGACTGATCAGCAGACCTACCCGCAGGAGGATCACGATGAGCACGTTGCGCACCCACGACGACACCTGGGACATCGCCACCAGCGTCGGCACCACGGCAGTCATGGTGGCCGCCGCCCGCGCCGTCGAAACCGATCGCCCCAATCCGCTGATCCGCGACCCCTACGCCAAGCTGTTGGTCAGTGAGGCCGGCACCGGCGTGTGGGAAAGCATGCTCGACGACTCGCTGATCGCCAAGCTCGAGTCTTTCGACGGCGAGGCTGCCGCGGTGTTCCAACACATGCGCAGCTACCAGGCCGTGCGGACACACTTCTTCGACGCCCACTTCGCCGACGCGGTCGCCGCCGGCATCCGCCAGGTGGTGATCCTGGCGTCCGGGCTGGACTCGCGGGCCTACCGCCTGGAATGGCCGGCCGGTACCACCGTGTACGAAATCGACCAGCCCAAGGTGCTGGAATACAAGTCAGCCACGCTGGCGGAACACGGCGCGACGCCGTCGGCCGACCGGCACGAAGTGGCGATCGACCTGCGCCAGGACTGGCCGGCCGCGCTCGTTGCTGCGGGCTTCGACCCGAAGGCCCCGACCGCGTGGCTGGCCGAAGGGCTGTTGATGTATCTGCCCGCCGACGCCCAGGACCGGCTGTTCGCGCAGATCACCGAGTTGAGCGCGCCAGGCAGCCGGATCGCGGTGGAGACTGCGGCCAGCCACGCCGACGAGCGGCGCCAAGAGATGCGCGACCGGTTCCAGCGGGTGGCCGATGAACTCGGCATCGAGCAGTCCGTCGACATCCAGGACCTGATCTATCACGACGAAGATCGTGCGGTCGTTGTCGACTGGCTCAACGAGCACGGCTGGCGTGCCACCGCGCAGAACTCCGGCGATGAGATGCGCCGCCTGGACCGCTGGGTGGACGGCGTTCCGATGGGCGACGACCGGGATGCCTTCGCGCAGTTCGTGATTGCGGAACGGGCATGAGCACGGGCCGGTCGCACGACGACACCTGGGACATCGCGACCAGCGTCGGCGCGACCGCCGTGATGGTGGCGTCGGCACGAGCGGTCGAGACGGCCAGCGAAAAGCCGCTGATCCGCGACGAGTTCGCGCAAATCCTGATCGACGGGCCGGAACTCGCCGAGCTAACAGCCAAGATGGCTACCACCTATACCGCCGATTCCGAGCAGGTCGCTATTCGTGCGCACATGGTGAACTATCAGGCCGCGCGCACCCACTTCTTCGACGCGTACTTCACCAAAGCCGCAGCAGCCGGCATCCGCCAGCACGTGATCCTGGCGTCCGGGCTGGACTCACGGGCCTACCGGCTGGACTGGCCGGCCGGCACCGTGGTGTACGAGATCGACCAGCCCAAAGTGCTGGAGTACAAAGCCGCGACGCTGGCGTCTCACGGCGCGGCTCCGTCGGCCGACCGGCGCGAGGTGCCGGCCGATCTTCGGTTCGATTGGCCGAAAACATTGCGCGACAACGGTTTCGACCCAACGCAGCCGACGGCGTGGTTGGCCGAAGGCCTGTTGATGTTCTTGCCGGGTGAGGCTGAGGACAGGTTGTTCACCGACATCGACGCGCTGAGCGCACCGGGCAGCAGGGTCTGCATCGAAGATTTTACGGTGGACGACGCTGCCCGCGAGGCCTTCGAAAAACGCCGGCTCAGGGCCGAAGAACTTCGCCGGCGCCTCGGCGACGAGAACGTCTTCGACCCGGGCGACCTGTGGTACACGGATGACGAGCGCCGCGATCCGGCGGCCTGGTTCGACACCCACTCCTGGCGCGTCGAGTCGATGACCGGTCGCGACTACCTCACTCAGGTCGGTCGGCCGCTGCCGGAGGATCCGAGCGTAGCCGCGACCTTCCGGGCCGTTTGGATCTCCGCCGAAAAGCCGTAGCCGTCGTAGGCAGCCTGTTCCCCAACCGGGTGGTTGATTAGGATTGGGTTCCCCGGTCGAGGAAGGGATCCCGATGACGACCGAAATCACCGCACCCACTGAAGTTACCCCCGCGGCCCCCGCCTCCGACGTCGCGAAGACCGTCGCGCGGCTGCGCAAGACGTTCGCCAGCGGCCGCACCCGCAGCCTTGAGTGGCGCAAGGCGCAGCTGCACGCGCTCGAACGGCTGATGGTGGAAAACGAGACCGCGATCGCCGAGGCGCTCGACAAGGATCTCGGACGGTCGCCGTTCGAAGCTTGGATGGCCGACATCGCCAGCACCGCCGGCGAGGCGAGGGATGCTGCGAAGAACGTGCGCAAATGGATGCGTCGCAAATATCGCCTGCTGGAACGGTCCCAGCTGCCGGGACGCGGATGGATTCAATACGAGCCCTACGGCACGGTGCTGATCATCGGTGCATGGAATTTCCCGTTCGTGCTGACGCTCGGTCCTGCCGTCGCCGCCATCGCAGCGGGTAACACGGTGGTGCTCAAGCCGTCCGAGGTCTGCCCGGCATCGTCGGCCCTGATGGCCGAACTAGTACCGAAGTATCTGGACCCCGATGCGATCGCCGTCATCGAAGGCGACGGCGCCGTCAGCCAAGAGCTGATAGCTCAGGGCTTCGACCACCTGCTGTTCACCGGTGGCACCGAGATCGGTCGCAAGGTCTACGAGGGAGCGGCGTCGCACCTGACCCCGGTGACCCTCGAGCTCGGCGGCAAGAGCCCAGTCATCGTGTCCGCCGACGCAGACATCGAGGTCGCCGCGAAGCGGATCGCTTGGACCAAGCTGATCAACTCCGGGCAAATCTGCATCGCCCCTGACTACGTCCTGGCCGAGGCGCCCATCCGCGACAAGCTCGTCGACGAGATCAAGAAAGCGGTCACCGGGTTCGAGGCGAAGAACACCACTGGCGGTAAGCGAATTGTCAACGAGCGGCATTTCAACCGGCTCACCACCGCACTGGCCGCGACCAAGGGTGAGGTCGCCATCGGCGGCGGCTCAGACCCATCGAGTCTGAGCATCCAGCCCACCGTGGTGGTTGACCCCGCCGTCGACGAGCCGCTGATGACCGACGAGATCTTCGGCCCGATCCTGCCCGTCGTGACCGTCCAATCCCTCGATGACGCAGTGAGTTTTGTCAACTCACGGCCGAAGCCGCTGGCGGCCTATCTGTTCACTAAGACCAAGAGCATCCGCGAGCGAGTGATCAAGGAGGTGCCGGCCGGCGGCATGGTGGTCAACCACCTCATGTTCCACTTCGCCACGAACAAACTGCCCTTCGGCGGCGTCGGTCCGTCGGGCATGGGTGCTTACCACGGCAAGTACGGGTTCGAGGAGTTCAGCCACAAAAAGGCAGTGATGACCAAGCCAACCCGACCCGACGTCATCTCATTCATGTACCCCCCGTATACAGATAAGGCGTGGAAGCTGGCGCGCAAGCTGATCTGATCGGCGCCGGCCAGAATCGAGAGATAGGAACGTAATGCCCGGAGTGCAGGATCGCGTTGTCGTCGTCACGGGAGCCGGCGGTGGCTTGGGCCGTGAATATGCGCTGACCCTCGCCAAGGAAGGCGCGAGCGTCGTCGTCAACGACCTCGGCGGTGCTCGCGACGGCACCGGTGCCGGACACAACATGGCCGACCAGGTCGTCAAAGAGATCAAGGACGCCGGCGGACGGGCGGTCGCCAACTACGACAGCGTGGCCGAGTCGGACGGTGCGGAGAACATCATCAAGACCGCACTCGACGAGTTCGGCAAGGTCGACGGCGTG
>DAIODV010000383.1:0-3756 GCA_036746615.1 Mycobacterium sp. | reverse complement strand
CGCGATCACCGCACTGCCACGCCCGGTCGGCGCCGTCGTTCAGGGTCCGGCGGCCGGCATCGGTGTCTCGCTGGCCTTGGCCTGCGATCTGGTATTGGCTTCGGACAAGGCGTTTTTCATGCTCGCCTTCACCAAGATCGGCCTGATGCCCGACGGTGGGGCTTCGGCGCTGATCGCGGCCGCGATCGGCCGAATCGGTGCGATGCGGATGGCGTTGCTGGCCGAGCGGCTGCCCGCCGCCGACGCACTGGCTTGCGGCCTGATCAGCGCCGTCTACCCGGCCGACGAGTTCGAAGCCGAGGTGGACAAGGTGGTGTCCGGATTGCTGGCCGGACCTGCGGTGGCATTCACCAAGACCAAAGCTGCCATCAACGGGGCCACGCTTTCCGAGCTGGAGGCCACGCTGCAGCGTGAGCTGGAGGGCCAGTCGATCCTGCTGGCTTCCCCCGACTTTCGCGAGGGCGCAAGGGCTTTCCAAGAGCGTCGCACGCCGAACTTCTCCGACCGCTGACTAGAGACCGAACAGCGGGGGCAACGCGAGCAGCACGACCAGGCTCCACACGAAGTGGGTCAAGATCGGCGCGAGCACGCCGCCGGTGGCGCGGCGCTCCCATGCGCACACCGTCCCCAAGAAAATCGCGGCGAACCCGAGCATCAGATTGCCGCTGGCCAACGTGGCGGCCACGTACACGACAGTCGAGATGAGTACGGGATAGTGCCGGCCCAACGCGGTGTAGAGCGCGCCGCGGTAGAACAACTCTTCGGCGATCCCGCCGAGCAGCGCGACGGCCAGAGTGAGCCGCCACGATCCCTGGTCGGTGTAGTGCAGCACGCGGGTGATCAACTCGGAGACTGCGGGAATCTCCCTGGCGATCAGCCCGCCGACCACGAAAAGGCCGCCGACCGCTAGTCCCACGACGGTTCCCGAAATCACCGGACGCTGATTGCGACCGCGCCAGCAGACCCCGCCCAGATGCAGCGGGCCGGAGACGAATGCCCCGACCGCCCACACCGCGGCCAGCCCGAGCGACCACCAGTAGAAGCTCGGCTCGCCGGGATGGCTACGCAACGCAAACCACAACGCCGCCGCCCCAAGAAGAAGCACGATCACCACAACAATGCGGCGCCGCAGCACGACGGACGGTGGTTCGTTGTGCGGCACAGCGACATTGAAGATCCCGCGACGAATTTCTTCGACAGCGCTGGGATGCGGACGACTAGTGAGGTCGGTCATGCAAAACGCACCTTAGGGGTCAGAGTGATCAGGATGTCAAGGCCGGTTCGGAGCGCGCCGGCGATTGGCCCTGGGACGGCATCCATCAATGCGAGACCGGGCTGCGCGATCGAGGGCGTCACCATTCCCGCGAGTCGCCGCAGTCGCAGTGCATCTCCCCCGGCCCAGGGCGGATCGCTGTCGGCGAGATGGTGTGGATCGGCCAGCGCGTTGACGGGAAATGGCCGGCGACTCGATAACGCCCGGGTGATCGCTTCCTCGACAGGAATCAGCCCGCCGGGAGGGTCGGGAACCAGATCACGCAGGCCAGAGCTGGAGGCCTGCATCGGATGATCCAGTGACGCCACCAGATCGGCAGCCAACCCGTCGGGCACCGGTAGCGCCACCGCCGTCACCCATGACGCCACCGTGGTGTCCACCCCGGGCGCGGGCAGGCTGGTGTGCCACTTGCCGCAAACTCGCGCATAGGTTTTCAGCAGCGCGTGATAAGACGTCCGGTCGGGGCCGGAGATGTCGTAGGCGCCCGCTGGGACTTGTCGGCTATCGGCGGCTGCGACCAGATAGTGCAGCACATCCCGGATGGAAATCGGGTCGAGCGGGTTGTCCATCCACGCCGGAATCGGGATGACGGGGAATCGGTCACCGACGTAGCGCAACATCTCGAACGACGTCGAGCCGGCGCCGAAAATCAATGCCGCACCGAGCCACACGATTTCCGGGCCACCGTCGATCGTGAGAGCCTGCGCAACTTCCGCCCGGCTGATCAGATGTTCGGAAAGCGCACCACGTTCGGAGTGGGCGGGGACGAACCCGCCCAGGTAGACAATGCGGCGCACATCGGCGTCTTTGGCCGCGAGCGCAACGTTGCCGGCCGCGGCCCGGTCGGCATCGCGGAAGCCGGGTTGACCGATCGCATGGACCAGGTAGTAGACGACGTCGAGCGGGCCGGCAGCGTCGAACGCCGCCTGCACCGAGTCGGCGTCTGAGGCGTCCAGGGCCAAAGGGGTGACGTCGTCATACCAGCCCATTCGTGCTAGTCGCGCCGGGTCGCGGGTGGCGGCCAACACCTGATGACCGGCGGCGAGAAGGGCGGTGACCAGCCGAGATCCCACGTAACCGGTCGCGCCTGTCACCAGAATCCGCACACTCTCCAACCTAGCGATCCCGACTCACCACGGGCAGTCAATTCGGTGGTTGCCCCGCGATAGCGCAGGCGGCGACGGCGTGTCTGGAACGCGGCTGGCAGGGCCGCCCCGCGTGTCAGTTACACGGATGTTCAATTGGCTTTATTTGCAAGGAGGTTGAACCGATCGGCCGAATTAAACGTAACAACCAGTGTGGACATCTCAGCGCCCATTGCACATTCGGTGATGACTGACACCGAAACGCCCTCCGTCGCTGCTGTGGCAGTCGAATTCCCGCCCAATCGGCACACCCAAGATGAGGTCATATCTGTCCTCGCCGATTTCGCGGGTCCAGAATTTCGCCGGTTCGCAGCCACCAGTGGCGTTGCCACGCGCCAGCTCGCGCTGCCTCTTTCGCGGTATCGCCAATTAAACGGCTTCACCGAGGCCAACGACGCGTTCCTCGACATCGCTCTCGAGCTGGGCGAACGGGCGTTGTCCTCCGCATTGGCGAGCGCCGGGATGGCGCCCTCCGACGTCGATATCGTCTTTTCGACGACGGTTACCGGTCTTACCGTTCCATCGCTGGAGGGACGGTTGGTCAGTCGGATGGGTCTTCGACCGGATGTCAAACGTGTTCCGCTGTTCGGTCTCGGCTGTGTTGCCGGCGCCGCGGGCATGGCACGCGTGCACGACTACCTGCGCGCTTATCCCAATCATGTGGCGGCGCTGCTGGCGATCGAGCTGTGCTCGCTGACCGTTCAGCGGGGGGACGTTTCGGTGGCCAATCTCGTTGCGTCAAGCCTGTTCGGTGACGGTGCTGCCGCGGTGATCGCGACGGGGGCCAATCACCCACCGGCGGGCCCGAAGCTACTGGCCACCCGTAGCCGGACCTACCCGGACACCGAGGATGTACTGGGTTGGGACATCGGCGGCGAGGGCTTCCACATCGTGTTGTCCGTCGAAATCGCAACTGTCGTCGAGAAATATCTCGGCGAAGACGTCCACAACTTCCTCGGCGACCACGGTTTGACTGTCGACGATGTTTCGACATGGATCCTGCACGCTGCCGGACCTAAAGTGATCGACGCGGTCGAAAACACGCTCAACCTGCCCCCCGACGCTCTTGATCGCACCCGACAGTCATTGCGGGACAACGGAAATCTCTCGTCAGTATCGGTGCTGGATATTCTCAGTGGCGCGATGGACGACCCACCGCCGCCCGGTTCCATCGGGCTGGTGATTGCCATGGGACCGGGGTTTTCCTCCGAACTGGTGCTACTGCGCTGGTGACTTACGACGCCGATCTGCTGATCACTGGCGGAGGCCCCGGCGGACTTGCCGCGGCGTTACACGCTCGCCGGCAAGGACTTTCGGTGATCGTCGCAGAACCCCGCG
>DAIODV010000382.1:0-3759 GCA_036746615.1 Mycobacterium sp. | reverse complement strand
TTGGGAAATAAACGGTTTCGCGGCCGGGGCCGTCCTGCCCGGGGCCCTTGGTGCCGAGTTCGTGCTCGGCACGCTTGCGGATGATGTAGGCGCGCCGCTCTAATTCCATGCCGCTGGCGCCGGCGATGAACAGCTGACGGAAGGTGGGCATGGCGTCACGGGCCAGTGCGCCCAGCGACGACTCGTCGGTCGGCACGTCGCGCCAGCCGAGTGTCTGCAGGCCTTCGGCTTCGACAATCTTCTCCACCGACGCACAGGCCGTCGCCGCTTCTTTCGAGGATTGCGGCAGGAACGCGATGCCGGTGGCGTAGCTGCCGGCTTCCGGCAGCTCAAAGTCGACGACCGAACGCAGGAACAGATCGGGAACCTGAATCAGGATGCCGGCGCCGTCCCCGCTATGCGGCTCAGCGCCTTGTGCGCCACGATGCTCGAGATTGAGCAACGCGGTGATCGCCTTGTCCACAATGTCGCGGCTGCGGCGGCCGTGCATGTCGACGACCATGGCCACCCCGCATGAGTCGTGCTCGAATGCGGGGTTGTAGAGCCCGACCCGGTTGGGCGCCATTCCCACCTGACCCTTCACCAGAACTTTCTGCCGCGGAATTCATGAATCATCCCCCGTTGGCGCCGCGCCCGGGAGGCTTGCGGGCTAGGCCCCATCGGTCTTGTCGATACGCTGGTCGCCTGGCGGCGTGTGATCCGGTTGGGGATGCATCCGTGCAGCGCTGGACGGTGGCCCTGTACCCGGTTTTCGACAAGTCGTAAAACGATATGCCAAAACCCGCCTGACATGCCAACTTGATCAATACTAACCCGTCAGCGGCGGGTGCTGCTTCGTTGCGGCAACTCCGCTCGCCCGCTTTGCCCGTCCAGGCTGTGACGCTGGGAATCTAGATGTGCAGAAGGGGGTTTGCCAAATCGCCAGCAATAGCCAGTTGCCCGCATAAGGCGCATGAGCCAATTTGCTGTGATCGAGGTCAAACGACGCGCTGGCCACCGGCCCAGCTCACCCGCAGGCCCGGTGCGCGTCCGGTGATGCAGCTCACCAGCGCCGCCTCCCGGGCCGCGATGGCCTTCTGAGGTGAGGAGCAGCACATCTACGATGCCATCCATGAGCTTGGGTAAAGACGACGTTCGCAAGCTCATCGACATCTACATCCGCGCATGGACCACGCAGGACCCCGATTTGATCCTGACCATCTTCACGCCGTCGGCGACCTACCACGAGCGGGTGCTGGAACAGCCCATCCGCGGGCACGCAGGCATTCGCGAATACTGGCAAACCAAGGTCGTCAAACAACAGGCCAACATCTCAGCCGAGCTGCTTAGCCTTTACCTCGACGGGGCTACCGCGACGGCCGAGTGGGAAGCGAGGTTCGACGACCTCGTCAAGGGGTACCGCAAGCGGATGCGGGAGGTCGCCATCCTCGAGCTCGACGGCGATCGGATCGCCAGCTTGCGGGAATATTGGACATCCGAGCGCTTGAGCTCCTGACAATCCGGTGACCATGAACGAACCTGACGATTTTCTTCGAGACCGACTAGGCAGGCCGGCACCTGCGGCCCATGCCGCTCCGCCGCCACGACCGGCACAGCCCCCGACCGAGCGTTTGCATACCGAGCGTCCGCAGGCCGAGCGTTCGCAGACCGAGCGTCCGAAACCCGACGGTCTGCGACCCGCGCCGGCCCAGCGGCCCGCTCAGCCGCAGCCTGCGACCGGAGCTCACCGGACTTCGTGGAGCGATATCGACCTTTCGCCAGCGGTGCCGCAACCGCGACCACCTATTCCCAAATACGGCTGGCAGCGCATCGTCTGCAAGGCCACTTTCGGCCTGATCAACCCCGGACCATCGCCGCAGGAAAAGCAGGAAGCCGCTTACGAGGCCACCATCAGCGCCGTGCTTCGCGGTAACTACAAGGTGGGTGTGCTCGGCAAGGGCGGTGTCGGGAAAACCACCATCGCCGCCAGCGTGGGATCGATCTTCGCGGAGCTACGCCGGCAGGACCGCGTGGTCGCCGTCGACGCCGACACTGCCTTCGGCCGGCTGGGCAGCCGGATCGATCCACAGACCAGCGGTTCGTACTGGGAACTCGCCGCTGACCGCAATCTTGCGTCGTTCGCCGATGTGAGCACTCGCGTCGGCAGCAATTCGGCGGGCCTCTACGTACTGGCCGGCGAGCCGACAGCCGGTCCGCGGCGCGTGCTCGATCCTGCGTTGTATCGCGAAGCCGCGTCACGGCTCGACCGTCACTTCACAATCTCGATCGTCGACTGCGGTTCCACGATGGACGCGCCGGTCACCCAGGAGGCGCTGAGCGACCTCGACGCCCTGGTCGTGGTGTCATCGCCGTGGGCCGATGGTGCCTCGGCAGCGGCGCAGACGATGGAATGGCTTGCGGCCCATGGCCGTACCGGCCTGCTGCAACGCACTGTGGTGGTGCTCAACGATTCCGACCGGCATTCCGACAAGCGCACCCGTTCCCTGCTGGCGCGCCAGTTTGTCGACCGCGGGCAGACGGTGGTGGAGGTGCCCTTCGATCCGCACCTGCGGCCCGGCGGCGTCATCGACGTGACGCACGAGATGGCTCGCAGCACACGACGCAGATTCCTGCAGATCGCCGCCGCGGTCGCCGGGTTCTTCGCGTCGCGCCCCGACGGCACGGCCGAAAACCGCTAGCCGGCGGTTCGCGCAGCCGGGTCGGCGGTGGCTTCGATCTTGGCGACGAGGTGCTCGCGGATGGTCAGCACGATCACCGCGAAAAGCCGTCGTTCGGCGAACGCCAGCAGCACGGGCTGACCGGCCGGACCGCTGACCACAGTCACCCCTGGCCCTAAATAGCGCAAGAGGTTGACGGCAACGTCGTGCGGCCCGTGGTTGATCTGTGGCGGCGGGGCTGGATCGGCCAGGATTGTCCCCACACCCCACACCGTGGGGTCCAGCACCTCAGCCAGGGCTTGCAGATCGCCGTTGGCGCAGGCGGTGATGAACTTCTCGGTGACAAGCTGATGCTCAGCAACTGGCACATCGCTTGGCTTCGGTTGTGCGACAGCGAATTTTGCCCGCGCGCGGCGGGCCAGTTGGCGACACGTCCCGGCCGGGCGGCCCACCGTCTCGGCAATCGCGTCAAACGGCATTCCGAACACATCGTGCAGCACGAACGACACCCGCTCGCCCGGGCTGAGCCGTCGCAACACCTCCAGCAGTGCCGTGCGGATCTCGTCGTCAAGCGTGACCCGATCGGCCGGGTCGAGCCGACGAGACTGGTTGACTGCGGCCATCTCTGGGCCGATGTCGTCGGGTCGCTCGTAGCGAGCGCGTGCCGAACGCACCTGGTCCAGGCAGAGCCGCCCCGCCACCACTGTCAGCCAGGCGCGGACATCCTCGATCTCATCGAGGTCCGTGCGAGCGAGCCGCAGAAACGCCTCTTGCGCAACATCTTCGGCGTCGCCGACATCGCCCAGCATCTGATAGGCCAGATTGACCAGGTATGGGTGATGCCGACGACAGGCGTCGGCGATCCGGTCATCGGCTGATTGCGGCACTTATCGGGTGAGGATAAGGTACTGGGCGGCCATCTGCTGCTGAGCGTTGTCCATTTGGCGGGCAACAGCTTTGAACGCGAACCGGTCGAATGTAGCGATGCACCAGTAACGGGGAACGAGCCCGCTCTCGGTGTCTATTTGCTTGCAGTTGCTTTCCGGGAGTCCGGGAACCGTCGGTGCGGGTTGCGACGCCGGACGTTTCGCGATGTCATCTC
>DAIODV010000381.1:0-3775 GCA_036746615.1 Mycobacterium sp. | reverse complement strand
GTTGACTGGGCCTTCCGATGACGGGCTGGGCCTGTTCTATTCGGCGTTGGACGCAGTCCTCGCAGCGTAACCGCCGGCGGCACTGCGTAATTCGGTCAGCCCAGAACGGGGAACCGCCGCTGGCGAGCCAGGCGGTTGAGCGCGGTTTGCATGATCGAGCGCACGTGGGCGTCGACCTTCTCGACGTCGGGGTCGTTCCCGAAGCGGGCGGCGACGTCGATCGGCTCGAGCACCTCGGTGACGATCTTGGCCGGCAGCGGCAGGTTCGGGGGGAAGATCACACTTAGACCGAACGGAAACCCGAAGCTGACCGGCAGGATATCCATCCGTGCCTTGGTGAGACCCAGCGTGCGGGCCAGCCAGTTACCCCGCGTCAGAAAGAGCTGGGTTTCCTGGGCACCGATTGACACCGTTGGCACGATCGGAACCCCGGTTTCGATGGCCGTCCTGACGTAGCCGGTGCGACCGTTGAAGTCGATGGTGTTCTGGCTCAACGTGGGGCGGTAGGAGTCGTAGTCGCCGCCGGGGAACACGAGCACCACCGCACCGGAGTGCAACGCCTTGGCGGCGTTTTCCCGGTTCGCCTCGATGACTCCCGCGCGGCGCAGCCATCCGTCCAGCGGGCCCAGAAACACCCCGTAGTGAGCCAGTGTGTACAGCGGACGGTGGTAACCGAAGGTGTCGTAGAAGGCCGAGGCGAAGATGAATACGTCCGGCGTGAATATGCCGCCGGAGTGGTTGGAGACCATCAGCGCCCCGCCGGCCTGCGGAATGTTGGCCAGGCCTCGTACCTCGGCGCGGTAATACCGTTTGACCAGCGACCCGACCACGTTCTTGAGCTGTCGGGTAAACGACGGATCCCACTTCGCGATCTCGTGGTTCTCGACGGCCATGTCGCACAGGTTTCCCCGTTATCCCGTCGATCAATCGCCTCAAGCTTAAGCAGACGAATCCCGGTAGGCCTCAAGAAGTCTGAGCCATAGTTCACTGATCGTGGGAAAGCAAGGCACGGCGTGCCAGAGCCGGTCGATGGGGACTCGGCCGGCGACGGCGATGGTGGCCGAATGGAGCAATTCGGAAACGCCTGGGCCCACCATCGTCACACCGAGCGGATAGCCGTGGTCGACGTCGACCACCATGCGCGCCCGGCCCGTGTAGCCGTCCGCGTAGAGCTTGGCGCCCATCACGACATCGCCGATTTCGACGTCGACTGCGCGCGCCCGGTGACCGGCCTGCTCGGCTTGCTCGGCCGTCAGGCCGACTGCGGCGGCTTCGGGAACGGTGAAGAAAACCTGCGGCACTGCGTAGTGGTCGGCGGTGGCCGCGTGCGCTCCCCACGGCTTGCAGTCCAGCGGATGACCCGCTGCCCGCGCGGCGATGGCCGAACCTGCGATGCGCGCCTGGTACTTACCCTCATGGGTAAGCAGCGCACGATGATTGGCGTCGCCGGCCGCATAGAGCCAGCCGTCGTCGACCGCCTGCACTCGACAGGTGTCGTCGACGTCGAGCCAGCTGCCGGGTGTGAGTCCTATTGTGTCTAAGCCGATGTCGTCGGTCAGGGGCGCGCGGCCTGTCGCGAAGAGCACCTCGTCGACTTCCAGCTCGTTGCCGTCACTCAGCTCTAGGGTCACCGGCCCGCCGGTTCGGTACAGCTTGGTCACCGAAACACCCACGCGCACATCAACGCCCGACTCACGAAGCCCGCGTTCGACATGTTCGCCGACGAAACGCTCCATCCGCGGTAGCAGACCGGATCCACGTGCCAGCAACGTCACCGAGGCGCCCAAACCATGCCAGGCGGTGGCCATTTCGACACCCACACCACCCGCGCCGACAACCGCGAGACGGTTTGGCACCGAGCTACTGTCGGTGGCTTTGCGGTTGGTCCATGGCCGGGCCTCGGCGATGCCCGGCAAATCCGGAAGCACTGCACGGCTCCCGGTGCAGATAACGACGGCATGGCGGGCGGTGAGCACCGTTACCTCGCCATCGGCCGCGGTGACCGCGACGCGGCGGGGCCCGTCCAACCGCCCATGGCCGCGGATCAGGGTCGCCCCGATTCCGGCCACCCATTCGGCTTGGCCGGCGTCGTCCCAGTTGCTTACGTAGCGGTTCCGGCGACCGAAGACGCCGGCGGTGTTGATCGACTCGTTGACCGCGTCGCGTGCGCCGTCGATGTGCTCGGCCTCGGCGATCGCGATCACCGGGCGCAGCAGTGCCTTACTAGGTACGCACGCCCAGTAGGAGCATTCGCCGCCGACGAGTTCACGCTCGACCACCGCAACGCTGAGACCGCCGGCGCGAGCCCGCTCGGCGGCATTCTGTCCGACCGGTCCCGCTCCGAGCACGACGACGTCGTAGGTATGTTCGGCTGTTACCACCTTTGGTCCTCCTTCGGCTGGTTTGTCAGCCTACTGGATAGAATGGGTTAGACAACCCAAACTTGACGTGACCGTCGAATCCGACGAGGGTCATGTGCCGACGGCGTGCCGCCGCCCGCGGCCACTCCATACCCGGCGATGAAAGCGCGCCTGGCCGAACTCGACGGGTGGAACGGCTAACTACGTTCCAGATCGAGTAACGCCTGTTTGGCGGCTGGCCCACCGCGGTAGCCGCCCAAGGCTCCGTCGGAGCGGACGACGCGGTGGCACGGCACCACCACCGGTATGGGGTTAGTCGCGCAGGTGCTCCCGACGGCGCGAACGGCCTTGGGAGAACCCGAAAGTCGGGCCAGGGCGGCGTAGCTGGCGGTGGTGCCATAGCCGACGTCGACCGCCAGGTGGCTCAGGACCACGCGGCGAAATCCCTTGGAGAGCCGCCAATCCAGCGGCACATCGAAGCTGCGGCGCCGTCCTGAGAAATACTCGTCGAGTTGGTGTGCGACAGCATCGAGACGCTTCGGGGCGTACAGCAATCGGGAGCTGATGCGGTCGGAGAGGCTCTGCACCACTGCGTCGTGGCCCTCGCTGCTGAAGGCCAGACGCACCAGTCCGACCGGTGTCGCGGCGATCAGCAGTGCGCCGACGGGTGAGTCGACCGTCCGGTAGGCGACGTCCAGAACGCCGTCGCGGTCGGCGGTCGCCGCCAGCCGCGCATGCAGGCGGGTGATGTCGTCGTCATCGACGGGGTAAAGGGCGGCGAGATCAACTGTGGTCATTGGTGGACTCCGTTTGTGCTGATGTGTCAATTCGGTTGTGCGCGTAGGCACGTCGCAGCGCGGCAATGCCGTCGGCGGCCGCACGCCGGGCGGCGGCGGCACTGCTGTCCAGCAGCGTGGCAATTTCGGCGTAGGGCAGGCCGGCCAGGTAGTGGTAGGCCACGGCCTGTCGCTGTTTGGTCGGCAACGCGGCGACCGCTTCGGTCAGTTCGGGGTGACTTTCGTCGGTGTCGCCGCACGTCGGCCTCTCCGGGGTTTCCGCGACGGGTATCGCCCGTCGAGAGGTGGCGCGGTGGATGTCGATCGCTTTGCGGTGAGCGATGGTGACCAGCCACGCCTCGAGGTTGGCGTCGGCCGGTAGCTCGGGGTAGGCCTTCATCGCCGCCAAGAAGGTGTCCGACCACGCAGCGTCAGCATCAGCGTGGCCGAGGACCGCGCGCACTACCCGCAGCACGGTGGCACCGTGCTGTGCGACGACCTTCTCAAACGGCGGCTTCATCTACCACAGCGTTGCAGGTGCGGCGGGTATCGCCTGCTCCAGTTCGAGCAAGTAACGCTTGCGGTCCAGCCCGCCGGCATATCCGGTGAGTTTTCCGCCTGCACCGACTACTCGGTGGC
>DAIODV010000380.1:0-3829 GCA_036746615.1 Mycobacterium sp. | reverse complement strand
GATATAGCCGCTGCGTCCGAACGGCAGCACCGTGGTCTTGACGACCTCCCACCGCGAAGCGCCGAGTGCAAGCGCAGCCTCGATGTGGCTCTGCGGCGTTTTGATGAACACCTCGCGGGTCACCGCGGTGATGATCGGCAGGATCATCACCGCCAACACGATCCCGCCGGTGAAGATCGTGCCGCCGCCGGACACCGCGGCGTTGCCGGTGGCGAAGAGAAAAAAGTGGCCCCAATGCCCATTGAGCCAGGTCGCGATCGGTCGCAGCCGCGGCGCCAGCACGTAGAGACCCCAAACGCCGTAGATGATCGACGGGACCGCGGCCAGCAGGTCGACCACATAAGCCAGCGGCCCGGCGATACGGCGCGGCGAGTACTGGGAAAGAAAAATCGCGATGCCCAACGCCACTGGCATCGCCAGGATCAGCGCGAACAATGCCACGAAAACCGTGACCTGCAGCAGGTCGAAGATGCCGAAACGCATCGCCGAGGTATTGGTAGTGACCCAGTTGCCGCCGTAGGTGAAGAAGTTCTCGTGGTCACGCTCCAAGGCCGGGATGGCCCGCATGAGCAGAAAGACCGCGACGGCGGCGATCAACACGACGATCAGGACGCCGGAACCGACCGACAGGCCGCGAAACACCCGATCACCGTGTCCAGGTTTGGTGCTGGCCCAGCGCAAGGATGAGACGGCTGTGACCTCACCCGAGCCGGCATCGGCTGGATCTGGTGTCGTCACGGTATCCCCATCGACCAAAAACCTCGGCCACAAGTCAATCAGATCGATTACTGAATCGCGTTGACCGCGGCGACCAGACGCTGTTTGAACCGATCCGGTAACGGAACATACCCGGCGGCCGAGAGACCGCTTTGGGCGTTGACGGCGGCCACCGTCAACAACGACTTGATCGCGGCGCTGGTCGCGCCGTCGTATCCCTTGGAGCAGACGATCTCGTAGGTGGCGAGCACCAGCGGATACGCACCGGGCTCTTTGGTGCTGTAAAGCGATTTCAGATTCAATTTCAAGTCGTTGCCGGCTCCCGCGAATCGGGCGATATCGATAGCCTTGCGGGCCGCGTCATCGGTGAGCGCCACCGGACCGCTGCCGGCGTTGATCTGCGCGTAGGGCACACCGCTTTGGTCGGCGAAGCCCTTCTCGACATAGCCGATGGCACCCGACGTCGATTGCACGGCCTGGATGACTCCGGCGGACTTCTGCGTGCCTTCACCCACGCCGCCTTGAAACTCGCTGCCGGTGCCCCTGGTCCAACTCTTGGGTGCGGCCGCGGCCAGATACTTCTGAAAGTTGTCGGTGGTGCCCGAGGAGTCCGACCGGTAGATCGGCCAGATCTTGGTGTCGGGCAGCGTCTCGCCGGGGTTGAGTGCGGCGATCGCCGGGTCGTTCCAGCTAAAGATTTGTCCGCTGAAGATCTTGGCCAACACATCAGCGCTGACAACCAGCTGCTTGACGCCGTCCAAGTGGTAGGCAATCGCGATCGGCCCGAAGACCATCGGCAGATGCCAGGCGGGATGTCCGTGACAGCGCGCCGCGGCCGGATCGATCTGATCGCGACTCAGCGGAGAGTCCGAGCCGGCGAAATCCACATGCGCGGCGATGAACTGCTCACGCCCTGCGCCTGACCCGGTTGGGTTGTATGCCAATTGCTTTCCGGCACACAGCTGGGCCCAGTCCGTGTTGAACAACGCGATGGCGTTTTGCTGAGCGGTGGATCCCTCGGCGGTCAGATCGGCCTTGCCGGCACAGTTCACCGGTCCCGTCGGCGCCGACATGCCGTGCAGGTTGTTATCGCTGCCACAGCCGGTCGATATCAAGCCCGCGATCAGCGCGGCCGTCAGCGCTTTGCCCACCGGGTCGAGCTTCACCGATCTCGCTTTCTCACGGATTTGTCCGCGACGGAGCTTCCCGACACGGCTGTCGCGGCTAACCGCAAAGTATGCGCCGGGCGTAGACGGTATCCCGCTGTCATGTGAACGGTCAGTGAACAGCTCAGCGAGCGATTGCGTAAGCCGTGTCGACGCTGTGCTCGGTGAATCCCAGCCGCCGATAGGTGCTCAGCGCGGCGGTGTTGTCCGATTCGACGTAAAGCATCACGGTGGGATGTGCGGCTGCGGCCAGCCGCTGAGCCAGATGCGCGACGCCCACCGATGTCAACAGCCCGCCCAGACCGCTGCCCTGAGCCGACGGGTCGACGCCGACGATATAGACCTCGCCAAGTCCGGGCTCTTGCGCGTGCACTTTGGTCCAGTGGAAGCCAAGCAGCGCGTCGGTCTGCTCGTCGAAGGCCAGGAAGAGTCCTTTGGGGTCGAACCATTTTTCGGCGCGGCGCTCGGCCAGATCTGTTGGCGTCCAGCCGCTTTGCTCGGGGTGTTGTGCGAATGCTGCGTTGTTGACCCGCAGCAGTTCGGCGTCATCAGCGGAACCGGCGTAGGTCCGGATACGTATCCCGTCGGGCACCGACGGCTCGGTGACGCCATGCAGGGAACGGCGCATCTGAACGAGTTCGCGAGCCGGCACCAAACCTAATGCCGAGGCCGTCGCCCGCGCTGGCTCTAACGTGCCGTGCGCCCAAAACCGGTTCCGCCCAGCGGTTTTCGACAATGCGGCGCGAATCATTTCAGCGCCGATACCGCGGCGCCGGGATTGCGGATGCACCACCAGCTCCGCCATGGCGAACCCATCGTCTTGTCCTGGCGAGAGATTCAGATAACCGACGACTCGCTCGCCGCCGCCCGGATTGCGATCGGTGACCACGAGGTGTTCAGTGCGGCGATGGGCCAGCTCACGCAGTACTTGCTCGCCGACAGGTGCCACGTCATCGAATTCAGTTGCCGCGCGGACAAGTTCACGTATCTGCTGCTGTTCCTGCGCGCCCAGATCCGCCCGCCACTCGGGGGACGTCACTGGGTGCGCAACGGATCGACCAGCGGATCCTGGCGAGTCTCTGGCTCGGGTTCGTCGTCGACGGCGGCGGACTCGCCGCTGGGTGGCCGACCGCGGCTCGGACGGACCGCTTTGTAGCCCACGTTTCGTACCGTGCCGATCAACGACTCGTATTCCGGCCCGAGTTTGGCCCGCAGCCGGCGCACGTGGACGTCGACCGTCCGGGTGCCACCGAAGAAGTCGTATCCCCACACCTCGTGCAGCAACTGGGCGCGGGTGAACACGCGGCCGGCGTGCTGCGCCAGGTACTTCAGTAGCTCGAACTCTTTATAGGTGAGGTCGAGCGGACGGCCACGCAACCGGGCGGTGTAGGTGCTCTCGTCGATCACCAATTCGCCGAGGCTGATCTTGCCGACGCTTTCCTGGTCCTGCAGGCTGCCCTTGCGCCCGATCAGCAGTCGCAGCCGGGCGTCGATTTCGGCGGGCCCGGTGCTGGGCAGCAGGATTTCGTCCAGGCCCCAGTCGGCATTGACGGCCACCAAGCCGCCCTCGTTCACCACCACCACCGCCGGAATCGAGCGGCCCGTCGAACTCAGCAACCGGCACAGCCCACGCGCTGCGGGCAGGTCAAGTCGCGCGTCGACGATGAGTACGTCCGCGCTGCCCGCTTCCAGCAGCGAAGACACATCGGGCGGCGCTGTCCGCACGTTGTGCGCGAGCAGCGACAACGACGGCAGGACCACGTCCGGATGCGGCTCCGCGGTCAGTAGTAGTAGATCCAACAAGCCCCTCCAGCGTCGTGGGAAAGGCGCCCGCCAAATTCATGGCGAGGTGTGAAGTTATCGGCCTGGTTATTAAACGATAGCGTGAAGCCCGCAAGTCAGCGCGCTGACGATGCAGACCTCGACGGCAAGACGGCGAACCGCGC
>DAIODV010000379.1:0-3838 GCA_036746615.1 Mycobacterium sp. | reverse complement strand
GGTATGGCCCTCGAACTGAAGCGTTGTCGCCATGTCGCGGTAGCGATCCCGCAAACTGACGTAGCTGGTGGTATCGGCGCGAGCCTGCGCCAGCAGGGCCCGCAGCCGCAGCAGCCAAATCTCGCGGATCGCCAAATCCGTGTCAGCCGGGACGGCGGCGAGCCGCTCGATCGCGGCCTCTGCTTCTGCCACGTCACCCGCAGCGCCGCGCTCGAGCAGCGTCTCCACAAAAACCCCGGTGGCGGCAGTGCCCCATGCCAGCAGCCGTCCGTCACGGAACAAATGGTCGGCAGCGGCACGAATCAGGGGAATCGCGTCATCGGCGTCTCCACGCCGGGCCCTCTCACGTGCCAGGTAGATGTCGACGATAGGTAACGCACTTTGGTTGTATCCGCGGCGCCGAAACTCGTCGCCGACCTCGGCCACCAATTCCTCTCCGCGGGCACGCTCCGCATCCGTGTTGCAGTGCACCAGAGCAACTCCCAGCGTCAGCCGAGCGAGGGCGACGCCGAGATCGTCACCGGATCGTTCGGCAACTTGTAGCGCAGCGTCGATTTCGCGCATTGCGCGCTCGTCGGGTGTTAGCACGCCGTTTGTTATTCCCGGCCAGTAGCTAACGGAGACAACGGTGACGGAGGACGCGGGGTCGTCGCTGTGGGTGATGGCCAGGGCGCGGCGTAGGTCGTCATGCCCTCCGGGCCGCCCCAGGGACCAACGGGCCATCGCCCGCGTCGACAACGCTGCCGCCAACGGGGACCACGCGCCAAGGAGATTGCCCTTTGAGGGATCACCTTCGGCCAAGTCGATGACTCTCTGCGACCACCGCAACACATCAGACCATTCGGAGCTGTCGATCTTGGCGTAGATGGCTGGAGGCGACAGTGCCATTGTCAACGTGGGATCACCAACCGACTCGATGAGGGCTATAGCTTCGGATGCCTGCTGTGACGCGGCATGGATCCTGTCCTGATACAGGTGATCCATCACCAGGCCTATCATCGCGATGGCCAGCGACGCCTTATCCCCGGCGGCGGCACACAATTCGTGCAGTTCCTCGAAGCGGGCCTCGGAGACATTCACGTGCACTCGCCAGGCGGTCGCGCACAACATCGTGCGTGGGGCGATGCGCATGGTCGTCCGGTCCGGCTGGTCGGCGGGCAATTCGTCGGCGATCCTGGTGGCCCGCTCCCAACTTTGCCGCGCCGCTGCGATGTCGCGCTTTGTCGCCCACTTTGCGGCGCGCATGTGCCAGTCGTAGGCGGCGTGGCCGTCGCCGGCGGCTTCGAGATGTTCGGCGATCAGCGCCGCGTTCTGCTTGGCCGCTGCAGAATCACCCGATTCGATTGCGGCCGCGACGCGCCGGTGCAGCTCTGCTCGATCGGATTTGAGCTGTGATTCGTAAGCCACGGTGCGTATCAGCGGATGATGAAATCCATACTCGCCGCCGCCGGTGAACTTGAGCTGATCGACGAATTCGGCGCTCACCAGCTCATCGATTACCGGCTCAATACCAAGGTCTGCCAACAGGTCCGGACTGAACCGCGATCCGATCACCGCCGCAGCACGCAGCGTCTGCTTGGCGGCCACGCCGAGACGGTCGATGCGCGCGGCGATGGCGGCCTGCAGGGTGGCAGGCACTCGTAGCTCGGTGACGGGCGTGCGACAGACGTACATGCCGCGCTGGCCCTGCAGGACATCGCGTTCGGCTAAGTCACGAATGATCTCTTGCGCGAAGAAGGGGTTACCGCCTGCTCGCGCAGCGATCACGTCGGTGAGATCACCAACCGATGGATCAGGGCCGAGTAGCTCATCGATCAGCACCGCAGCTTCGGTGTCGGTCAGCGGCGCCAGCGCATGCGTTTGGGCCGAGGGCAGTTGCGCGAGCGCTCCGCGATACTCGGGTCGGTACGTGGTCAACACCAGCGACGGAGTTCGCATGATGATCGCGATGAAATCCGCGAGCATGGAGTCGCTGACCTCGTCGATCCAATGGACGTCTTCGAGGACGTAGAGCGCGGGCTCGGTGCGGGCCAGCTGGGTCGCACTGATCAGCGCGGTCAAGCGCCGGCGCCGCGCGTCCGGGTCGATCTTTGGCAGCGCAACGGTGGGGTCCGCGATGCCCAACAAGTCATCGAGCAGTAGCAGGTCCTCGGGATTGGCATCGGGCGGCGCCTGGCTGCGCGTTTTTGCCCGCGCGGCTGCGGCGTCGAGATCGCTGATCCCGCCCACCACCCGCAGCAACCGGGCCACGACAGCGAACGGAACGTCACTGGTGTGTGATTCGCAATGGGCGGAAAATACCTGCGCACCACGGCTTTTGGCCAATTCGACGGCCTCATAGACCAGGCGGGTCTTGCCGATGCCCGCCGGCCCCACCACGTTCACCACACATCCGCGCCCATTGGTGGCTCGCTCGAGCATGGCCGCGAGCGTGTGCAGCTCCACCTCCCGTCCCACCAGGGGTGACTGCACCGCAAAGCCGGGGTCGCGCTGCGTTGCCACCGCGTGCAGCCGGCGCGCAGGCACCGGTTCGGCGGCGCCCTTGATGTGGACCATTTCTGGCTCACTTAATACCGTGGCATCCGCAACCAACCGAGCGGTGGACTCACTGAGAAGCACGTCCTTCGGTTGGGCCACCGATACCATTCGCTGGGCCATCCCGACAGTCGTGCCCACAGCCGTGTAACCCAATCCGCCAGAGCCGATCTCGCCGACGATGACCTCCCCCGAATTCAGGCCCACCCGCAGTTGCAGGCTGGCACCATCGCGGGCCTCGACGTCCGCCGAAAGCGGTGTCAGCTCCTCTTGAATCGCCAGTCCGGCCAGACATGCCCGAAAAGCGTGATCCTCCAAGGAAGTTGGCGCCCCGAATACCGCCATGATCCCGTCGCCGGTGAACTTGTCCACTGTCCCGCCGAATCGGCGCACCACCTCCGATGCGCGGTTGACAAACGCGGTCATGATTTCGCGGAACCGCTCGCCCCCCACCGCCACCGCAAGATCCATCGAATCGCCCACATCGGCGAACAACACGGTTACCTGCTTGTACTCCGCGCCGGGGAATGACACGATGTCCGGCCCGCCGGAACGCCCTTCGGGGCGGACCCGCGGCGCCGATACCGCCGGTCCGCCGTGCAGGGCCATCGTGTCGACGGGAAATCCGTGGCGGGCCTGAACGCCTTGCAATAGCTCACCAAGCGCCTCGGCGGTGGGCCGGTCGGCGGGGTTACGCGCCATCGCCTGCTCCACCACGCTGGCCACGTCGTCGGGAATGTGGAAGTCGCGCAGGTCCGGCAGCGGCGCCCCGGCGATCCGGGCGAACTGCGCCACCAGCTCCTCGTCGTCGCGGCGCTCAAAGGGGGCGTGGCCGGCCAATCCGCAAAACAGCGTGGCACCCAGCCCGTAGACGTCAGCAGCCCAGGTAGCCGGGTCACCGCCGATGATTTCCGGAGCGGAAAAGGCCGGTGAGCCGACGAAAAGCCCGGTCATGGTCTTAAATCCCGCCCCGGCCGTGCGGGCGATACCGAAATCACCGAGCGCCGGCTCTCCGTAGTCGGTGAGTAAGACGTTGGGCGGCTTGACGTCACGGTGCACAATGTCCAGCCGGTGCGCTGAAGCCAACGCGGCGGACATTTTGACGCCCAGCCGCAGCACTTCATCGATGCCCAGCGCGCCCACCTCCGCGATGCGGTCGCCCATACTCCCCTGCGCACAGTAGGGCATCACCAAAAACGGTCGGCCGCTGGCAATCTCACCGATCTGCAACACCGACACAATATTGGGGTGGCCGGTTAATTGCGCCATCGCGCGCTGCTCCCGCACAAACCGCGCGCGGTTA
>DAIODV010000378.1:0-3841 GCA_036746615.1 Mycobacterium sp. | reverse complement strand
TGCCCTTGCGGGGTTCGTCGTAGCGGCCCAAGAACAGCACGGTCTTGCCGGGCCGTGGATACCCGTCCAAAAGCGGCGCCGTACTAAGCGCCCCAACGTCGACCCCGTTGGGAATCTCGACCGCGTCCGATCCCAGCGCCTCCATCTGCCAGCGCCTGGCCAGGTCGGAGACCGCGATCCGGCCGACGATCTTCTCGTGCCAGGGCCGCAGCACGCCCTGGAACACTGCCAGCGTCAACGACTTTGTGGTCGAGGTGTGAAAGGTCGCCACGATCGGCCCCTCGGCCACCCGCAGCGCCCACATCGACAGGCTTGGCGCATTCGGCTCGTGCAGATGCAGCACGTCGAAGTCGCCGTCGGCCAGCCACCTCCTAACGCGACCGTGCACCGCGGGGCTGAACTGCAGCCGGGCCACCGAGCCGTTGTAGGGAATCGGGACGGCCCTGCCGGCGGAGACGACGTAGTCGGGCAGTGAGGCATGCGCGTCGGGAGAAGCCGGCGCCAGCACGCTGACGTCCTGACCGCGACCGCGCATCACCTCGGCGAGCTGCAAGACATGGGACTGCACCCCGCCCGGCACATCGAAGGAGTACGGACACACCATGCCGATTCGCATTACGTCTCCGCCAATCGAGCCCGTCGCTCGTCGGAAAGGTCAGCCAGCCACTGCGGCTGGAGCATATGCCAGTCGGCGGGGTGCTCGGCGATGTTGCGGGCGAAGACGTCGGCCAGCGCCTGGGTGATGACGCCGACGTCACCGCTGGCGCAATCCAGCGGCGAGTAGATCTGGACTCGGGTCTTGTCGGGCTCATACCAGGTATGCACCGGCAGCAGCGCCGCCCCGGTCGAGGCCGCCAGCTTCGCCGAACCGGCGGGCATCCGGGTGGGTTCGCCGAAGAAATCGACTTGGACTCCAGTGCGGGTGAGGTCGCGCTCGGCCATCAGACAGACCATCTTGTTGTCCCGCAGTCGCTCGCTGAGCAGCTCGAACGGTGGCTGCTCGCCGCCGGAGAGCGGGATCACCTCGAAGCCCAAGCTTTCCCGGTAGCCGATGAACCGCCGGTATAGCGACTCGGGTTTGAGCCGCTCGGCGACCGTGGTGAATTTGCCGTGCGTCTGGGTCAGCCATACCCCGGCCATATCCCAGTTGCCGCTGTGCGGCAACGCCAGCACCGCACCGCGGCCCGTCGCCAGCGCCGCGTCCAGATATTCGTCGCCCAAGATGTGTTCGTTGATTTCTTCGCCAATCGCAGCGTGATCCATTGTCGGCAGCCGGAACGCCTCACGCCAGTAGCGGGCATAGGACGCCAGCGATGCCCGCATCAAGCTGCCGGGTACTTCTTTCGGGGTTACCCCGATGACGCGGGCCAGGTTCTTGCGCAGCTGAGCCGGTCCCCCGTTGCGAGACGCAACAAGCGCCCCGGCGTCAAAAACGTTGCGTGCAGCGAACTCCGGCATCGCGCGCACCGCCATCCACCCGGCGGCATAACCCCAGTCGGTCATCCGGCCGGCCAGCGGTAAGCCGCTGAGATTCACTGCTCGGGCTCCACGCCATCGGCCGGCGGCATCGGATCACCAGCGCCGGGCGAATGCCGCACGGTATGCAACCGCTGAGCGCACGTGATCATGCTCGCCACGGCCAATAGCCACATCGCGATGGGCAGCGCCCACGGCAACGGAAACACCGGCAGGTCCGACAATCCCGCCCCGACGAGCACGATGATCAACCGTTCCGGCCGTTCGATGAAGCCGCCGTCACCGCGCAGCCCGCTGGCTTCGGCGCGGGCCTTGATGTAGGAGATCACCTGCGAGGTGACCAAGCAGATCAACGTCGCCACCACCAGCCATGGGCGATGCAGGCCGAAGGCCGCCCACCACGCCAGCCCGCAGAACACCGCGCCGTCGCTGATCCGGTCGCAGGTGGCGTCCAGCACGGCGCCAAACCGGCTGCCGCCGCCGCTTTCTCGCGCCATCGCCCCGTCGACCAAGTCGAACATCACCAAGAACCAGACCACCATCGTGCCGGCGAAAAGCCGCCCAGTTGGAAACAGCGTCAACGCGGCCAGCACCGCGGCGGCGGTCGCGATGATCGTGACGCTGTCGGCAGTGAACCCGGCCCGCAGGAACGCCCGGGCCACCGGTCCGGTGACCCGCGCGACGCCCTCACGCGACAGCAGCTTGCTCACGACTGCTTTTCCCATTCTGTAGCAAGCAGACGACGGGTGTCACGCAGCAGCTGCGGGATGACCTTGGAGTCGCCGATGATCGTGATGAAGTTGGCGTCGCCACCCCACCGCGGCACCACGTGTACATGCAGATGCTCAGCCAGCGAACCGCCCGCCGATGCGCCCAGGTTCAACCCGACATTGAACCCGTGCGGGCGAGACACGCTCTTGATGACGCGAATCGCCTTCTGCGTGAACGCCATCAGCTCGGCGGACTCCTTGTCGGTCAGATCCTCCAGCTCGGATACCCGCCGATAGGGCACCACCATCAAATGGCCCGGGTTGTACGGGTAGAGGTTGAGCACGGCGTAGACGAGTTCGCCCCGCGCGACCACCAGGCCGTCTTCGTCGGTGAGGTGCGGAATGTCGGTGAACGGCTGCTCGGTTTTGCCGATGTCCTGCTTCAGCGGGCCCTCGGCCAGGTAGCTCATCCGGTATGGCGTCCACAGCCGCTGCAGGTGGTCGATTTCACCGACGCCCCGGTCGACGATCGCCTCCTCATCAGCCACGGCTGTTCACCTTGACCAGATCAGCAGTGGGAGCAGCGTTTTCGCGATCAGCAATCCACTGGACAATGGCGGCCACCGCATCGTCGCGCGGAATTCCGTTGATCTGGGTGCGGTCGCCGAACCGGAAGCTCACCGCGCCGGCCTCGACGTCGCGATCCCCGGCCAGCAGCATGAACGGCACCTTCTGGTTGGTGTGGTTGACGATCTTCTTCGCCATCCGATCGTCGCTGGAATCCACCTCGACCCGTACGCCATGCGACTTCAGCTGCGCGGCAACGTCTTCCAGATACGGCACATGGCCATCGGCCACAGGGATGCCGACGACCTGAACGGGCGCCAGCCATGCCGGAAACGCGCCGGCGTAGTGCTCGGTGAGGATGCCGAAGAACCGCTCGATCGAACCGAACAGCGCGCGATGGATCATCACCGGCCGCTGCCGCGAGCCATCGGCCGCGGTGTATTCCAGCTCGAAGCGCTCCGGGAAGTTGAAGTCGACCTGAATGGTCGACATCTGCCAGCTGCGACCCAGCGCGTCGCGGGCCTGCACGGAGATCTTCGGCCCGTAAAAAGCCGCGCCGCCCGGGTCTGGCACCAGTTCCAGTCCGGACTCCGCCGCGACTTCGGCCAGCGAGTTGGTGGCCTGCTCCCACATCTCGTCGGAGCCGACGAACTTCTCCGGGTCTTTGGTGGACAGCTCCAGGTAGAAGTCCTCCAAACCGTAGTCGGCCAGCAGGTCGAGCACGAAGCGCAACAGCGATGCCAGCTCGTCGTGCAGCTGCTCGCGGCTGCAGAAGATGTGCGAGTCGTCCATGGTGAACCCGCGCGCTCGCGTCAGCCCGTGCACCACACCGGACTTCTCGTAGCGGTAGACGGTGCCGAACTCGAAGAGCCGCAACGGAAGTTCGCGATACGACCGTCCCCGCGACCGGAAGATCAGCGTGTGCATGGGGCAGTTCATCGGCTTGAGGTAGTAGTCCTGCCCCGGCTTGCGCACGGTTCCGTCGTCGTCGAGCTCGGCGTCGAGGTGCATCGGCGGGAACATGCCGTCGGCGTACCACTCGAGGTGGCCCGAGGTGATGGACAGGGCCGCCCTTGTGATGTGCGGGG
>DAIODV010000377.1:0-3850 GCA_036746615.1 Mycobacterium sp. | reverse complement strand
GAGTGACTGCGCCGATCCCGGCACCGGCACCGGCGACTTCGGCGGCGCCGAACTCGGCCAACAGGACGTTGAGCGTGAAGATGAGCAGCACGGTTTCGGGGATGGCCACCGCGATCGTGGGCAGCAGGGACACCCGCATGAGGAACCAGCCATTCCCGATGAATTCGTTCCACTCGAACGGCGGCCGCAGCAGCGCTTTGCCCGTCAGCGAGCACATCCGGAAGAACCCGCCGAGCACTTCCGCTCCTGGGCGGAGCTGGTCGCGCAGTTTGCCGGTAAGCAGATACGAAGTGGGCGTCGACGTAGTCATGGGCGCTCGCCCTCCGAGTGGAGACGCAGCGAAAAGGACTTTGCGAGAACATCTCTCGAGGTCCGCAGATACTCCGGTCCGGCAGTCTCGGTGCCCGGCCGCCGACTCCGTGTCGCCCTCGTTTGCGTCACGCCCTAACTATTGCATTCGACCGTCCGTACAGTCAATAATGGAAAAGCTGCTGCGGACTCCGCTACGGGACCGCTCGGATATCACGCCGGGCGGCTAGCGATCTTGGCATAGCCAGGCGTTTTACACGCGTTCGGCCTTCCGGCGCGCGAGGAAACTCGGGCTAGAGGATACGTCTCTCCCGAAGTATGATGACCGTCCGTACGGTTAGTTATTCGGAGGGTTGCGATGCCCCGGTCGCCCGGCAGACGTACCGAGATTCTCGATGCGTTTGAACGCTATGTTGCCGAACGGGGCTACGACAGAACAAATCTCGGCGATATCGCCGGCGAGCTTGGCATGTCTAAGGGCACCATCGTTCATCACTTTGGAACCAAGGCACAGATGTTGCGGGAGCTTGAGGAAACCCACCTGGCCTGCCAGCGCGACGCGCTGCGGATGGTATGGGAGCGCCTGGCCTCGCCGCATGAACGCATCGCCGCGACGATCTACACGTCCGCGCTGCTACAGGTGATCGCTCGCAACGCGACGGTGGCAAGCCAGCGCGAGGTCGTTCAGCTGTCCGATGACCCGGCGATGCAGCAAGTGCGTAAGTTGCGCCATCAACTGCAAACGCTGACGATTGACGAGATCCGCAAGGGGATCGAAAGCGGCGTATTCCGAAGTGTGGATGCCGAATTGACGGCACTGCAGCTGTGGGGATCGCTGCAGTGGATGTGGGTCTGGTTCGACCCCGTCGGTTCCCGAACGCCGGAACAAGTCGGGGCCGCTTTCGTGGACGTGTTCCTCGGTGGGCTGCTGCTCGACCGCTTGGGATTGAGCAAGTGGGCGAACCCTTCCACGGACATCGTCTCGGTGGTGCGTGAGTGCCTCGCCGCGGTCACCGACGCGACAGACTGAAACCGTCAGGCGTGGTGATTGCCTGATGGTCGATCGGTCACAGGGCCTGCAGGGTCCTGGAGCTACCGAACTCATCCGGGGCAGTGACCACGTACATGTTGGAGCCAGGCGCTGACTTGACCTCCCCGGCGGCGAACATCGTCATGAGTTCTCTGCCGCCGGACTCGGCGACGCACACATAGGTGTCGGTCTTCTCGTCGTAGTCGACGCTGTCCCAAGCCAATACGAACGCTAAGCAGTTGCCGTCGCGGTCGGTGATGACGAGCTTGTGCACACCTGACCTTTGCAATAGCTCTTCATCCTGCTCGCGTTCGTGCGAGGCCCTTACGCGGTTTAACATCTCGTACCTCCTTTGCGAGGTCGTCCCCGGCTTCGGTGACGGCGGTGCCCCCGCACAAGGCCTGCCGAATGGAAGGTCTTCGACCGCTATGAAGACCGTACGACTGCTGGCGCCCGTATTTCGCGAAAATTTCCGGCGTCGCTGATTTGGCGGGTTACTGTCTTGCAATAGGCACTGCAAACGACGTTGCGGAGGGCAAATGACCGCCTATCGGACTCTGGTGGTCGGCACTGATGACTCGGAGTCGTCATTGCGCGCAGTCGAGCGCGCGGCCGAGATTGCCGCCGAATCCGACGCGAAGCTGATCATCGCGACGGGTTACTTCCCGCAAAAGGAAGATTCGCGCGCGGCCGACGCCCTGGGGCAGGAGGCCTACAAGGTCTCCGGCAACGCGCCGATCTACGAGATCTTGCATGACGCCCGCGACCGGGCTAAGGCGGCCGGCGCGAAGAACATCGAGGATCGCCCGATCCAGAGTGCTCCGGTACATGCACTGGTGGACCTCGCCGAGGAGGTCGGCGCCGATCTGCTGGTGGTCGGCAACGTCGGGCTCGACGCGCGATCGGCGATCATCGGGCGAGTGTTCTCGATCCCCGGAGCTGTCGCCACCAGGGCCAAGATCGATGTACTGATTGTCCGGACTCAGTGATCGCTTAGACGATCAGCACGCCCGTCTGGCCGGGTTCGCATCCAGGCACCCGCCAGAGAATGTCGAACGCCGCCCTCATGGCGGCGTCTGCCGCGGTGATGTAGCTTGCCGCGAGCTGCATGCCGCTACCCGAGAGACAGTAAGGAAATCCGGCGCCGTAGTCGCTAATCGCCTGCAGGAACTGACTATTCAGCATCGGATCCGGGCTCGGCATCTTTCGGTGCAAGTCCGCTACCGCAACAATGGCGGTTTGGCAGGCCGCGCCCGTGCCGGCGATGTCCCGTCGGCCGGCAGCAGTTCCGATGTTGCTGCGCGCGATCACCAGAGCGTCAATCATCGGCTCGGAATCGGTGAGCCATGCACGCAGCTTCACGCGCATCTGCGGATCCGATGCGCTCGGCGGTGCCGTTGCCGCGCTTTCTATCGGTACGACTTGCCCACCCAACGATTTGCCATAGACCCACACCGACAGCGCGACTGTGACGATCAACAACACCACAATGCGCAGACTCGACCGGGCCATAGCCCGGGGTACCCACGGCATTCGCCGGGTAATCCTGCAAGCCGATTTGCCTGCCTCGACGACGCACGGTGCGGTTACCCGGCGCGAGAGGCCGCAGGCGGTAACGTTTTTGCCGGAAAGAGACAGCGATGTGGTCAAGAAGGCGCCTCGCCGCCCTCTTAGCGGCGGTGCTGCTGATCGGCGTGATGCTGGGCAGCGCAGTGCCCACGTCCTACGACCCGCCGGCCTTTGTCACGAATCCAATCGATCACGTCGACACGCTGATCGGCACCGGGACCGGTGGCCAGCGGGTGGGGGAGATCAACAACTTCCCCGGCGCCTCTGTGCCGTTCGGCATGGTGCAGTATTCGCCGGACACCGCTGACAATTACGCGGGCTACGACCACGGCAACAAACAGGCCACCGGATTCAGCATGACGCACGCCTCGGTGGGGTGTGCCGCGTTCGGAGACATCTCGATGCTGCCGACCACCACCGCGGTGGGCTCCCAGCCCTGGGACGCTACCGAGGAGATCGCCCACGACGACACCGAAGTCGGTATGCCCGGCTACTACACCGTGCGGTTCCCGGGAACCAAAGTCACCGCGGAACTCAGCGCCACCACTCACACGGGTATAGGCCGATTCAGCTACCCCGACAACGGCCGGACCGCTCTGCTCTATGTGAATTCCGGTGCGTCGCTTGGGGGTACGGCTGCCGCGAACATCCAGATCGGCGACGACAACACCACGATCACCGGATCGGCGACCAGCGGCGGCTTCTGCGGCAAGGACAACGTCTACACCGTGTACTTCGCGATGAAATTCAGCCGGCCGTTCACATCCCACGGCACCTGGGACGGCTTCTCGGTCTTCGCTGATACCCGCAGCGCCTATTCGAGTTACGCCGGGTCCAGCGGGGGATACGTGGGCTTTCCGGCCGGCTCAAAAGTCGAGGTGCGGACCGCGCTCTCCTACGTCAGCGTCGACGGGGCGCGAGCCAACCTCGCCGCCGAAGGCA
>DAIODV010000376.1:0-3852 GCA_036746615.1 Mycobacterium sp. | reverse complement strand
CCATCAGCGTGGTGACCACCGGGATGCCGGTCAGCTCGGCCAGCTCGCGCAGCTGCTCGGTGGCGTCGCCGCGGATGACGCCGCCGCCGACGTAGAGCACAGGTTTGTGCGCTGCGGCGATCAGCTTGGCGGCCTCGTGGATCTGACGGTTGTGCGGTTTGGTGTTCGGCTTGTAGCCGGGCAGGTCCATGTGCGGCGGCCAGCTGAACGTGCACTGGCCCTGCAGCACGTCTTTGGGGATATCGACCAGCACCGCCCCGGGCCGCCCGGTGGCCGCGATATGAAAGGCCTCGGCCAGCACCCGCGGAATGTCGTCGCCGTTGCGGACCAGGAAGTTGTGTTTGGTGATCGGCATGGTGATGCCGGAGATGTCAGCCTCCTGGAACGCATCGGTTCCGATCAGCGAACGGCCGACCTGCCCGGTGATGGCGACCACCGGGATCGAGTCCATCTGCGCGTCGGCCAGCGGAGTCACCAGGTTGGTGGCGCCGGGCCCCGAAGTGGCCATGCAGACGCCCACTTTCCCGGTGGCGTGGGCGTAACCGCTTGCGGCGTGGCCGGCGCCCTGCTCGTGGCGAACCAGCACGTGGCGCAGCTTCTGCGAATCGAATAGCGGGTCATAGACCGGCAATACAGCGCCGCCGGGGATTCCGAAGATGACGTCGACGTCGAGCTCTTCCAACGACCTGATCACCGACTGTGCGCCGGTGAGTTGGTGTGGCGCAACGTGTTTAGGTTGCGGCGCGGCCGTCTTTGCTTTGGCCCGCGTGCCGTTGAGGGGTTGCGACGGCTGTTGCTGTCGCGCGGTAGGAGCGCTCACGGGTTCCTCTTTACGTCCTCATGGTTGATGTGGAGAAGGTTGGCAACAAAAAACCCCCGCCAGCTCAGCGGCTGCACGAGGGTTGCGCGTTGGTGCTCGAAAACTAGTCAGCCACCAACGCGCCGACCGAGTACTACGAGCATTTCGCGGCTGTCCATAACGGTCGACGGTAGCCTCCGCACAGGTCAGCAGTCAAATTTGCCTTCGGATGCCAGTCACACGTCCAGATGGCACACAAGCACAATCTCGCGAGATGACATGATGCCGGTGTGGCGAAAGATCCGCGCGAAAACCAGCCGGTGGTGATCAACATTTCGCCGATGGCCCACTTCGCGGTGGGTTTTTTCGCTCTCGGGCTGCTGGTGCCGGTTCTAACGTGGCCGGTGACCGCTCCGCTGCTGATCATCCCGGTGGTCTTGTCGGCGTTGATCTTTCGGCTTCGCACGCAGGCCGACGAAGACGGCGTAAATGTCCGCACGCTGCTCGGCAGCCGCGCGGTGCGCTGGGAAGAGATCGACGGGCTGCGGTTCAACAAGGGCTCCTGGGCGCGCGCCCAGCTCAAAGACGGCGGCCAGGTGCGGCTGCCAGCGGTCACCTTTGCCACCCTGCCGCTGCTGACCGAGGCCAGCGGCGGCCGCGTGCCTAATCCGTACGGCTAATTCAACTCACCGGGTTCGCGCCGTTGAGGAGCACCCACACGGCGATGCCGGCACCGATGCCCAGTATTAGCGCAGCAAACGACCCGATAAACGGGCGCCGCGCCCAGCCGCGCCCAGCGTCGAAGCCGTAACGGCCAGGCCCTACCAGGATGACCGCGGCGGCCATCACGATCAGGGTGATTTCGTATTCGTGCCCGTTAGGCAGGAAAAACGGCAATGACTTCCCGTGGTGTTGGGCCGACATCCCGGCCAGCAGGCTGTTGACCAGGTACGCGAGCGCGCCAGCGGCGGCCAGCGGGGTGAATAAGCCGAGCACAAGCAGCACCCCAGCGGCGATCTCACCGCCAGCGGCGCAGTAGGTGAGGATGTCGGCGTGCTGGTAGCCGATGTCGGACAGTGCGGACTTGAATCCATTCAGGCCCTGCCCACCCCACCAGCCGAACAGCTTCTGCAGCCCGTGCGCCACGAATACCGCACCAAGGCCGACCCGCAGAACCAGCAGACCGAGATGCTGGGTGCCGCGACGGCCGGCGGCGCGCACCCGCTCGTCATCGTGCTCGCTGTGCTCGTCGATCTCCTCCGGGCCGAACGCCGAGTGCCGGCCGGTGGATTGCGGCTGGTAGGGCAACGGCTCCTGGCCGCCGAGCAGCCCGTACCCGGTACTGATCGGGCGGGAGTTGCCGGCAGCTTCGGAGTCGTAGTGCGGGATCGTGGTCGTCTCGAAATCGCCTGCATACGTCGCTGACGGCAGGTCATCTTCCGGGTCGACGAGGCTTGCTGAGCTCGGCCGCACCGGAGTTGGCGCCGCGGCATCTTCCGGCCGCTGCCAACGTGTGTCATTCGATTGACTGGTCACTCGTGTCAGGGTAAGGGCAATTCGGCGCGAATCGGGGATTTGAGCGGCGCTTTCGCTGTGCCGATTAGTTTGCGGGCAAGTACTTCACGGCGCGCGCCACCCCGTCGCGCGCAGTCACGCCGAGATATCCGTAATCTGGCTGCTATGCAGACGTGGTGGTCGAGCCGGCGCCGGGTGGTCGCGCTTTGCTCAACGCTGCTTGTTTTGGCCGGTTGCGCGCAGTTCAACGACGCCCAGTCGCAGCCGTTCACCACCGAGCCCGAGCGTCATCCGCCGCCGAGTTCGACGCCTCCCCCGCCACCGCCGCTGCCCGACAAGCCATTTCCGAAAAAGTGCCCCGCACCAGGGACGATGCAGGGCTGCCTGGAAAGCACCAGCGGCCTTCTCATGCAGCCCGACAGCAAGTCAGCGCTGGTGGCCGAGCGGACGACCGGCGCTGTCAAAGAAGTGTCGGTCAGCGCAGAGCCGAAGGTGAAGACCGTCATCCCCGTCGACCCGTCCGGCGACGGCGGGCTGATGGACATCGTGCTCTCACCGACCTACTCCCAGGACCGGCTGATGTACGCCTACATCAGTACGCCCAGCGACAATCGGGTCATCCGCATCGCTGACGGCGACATTCCGAAGGACATCCTGACCGGGATTCCGAAGGGCGCCACCGGAAACACCGGCGCGTTGCTGTTCACCAGCCCCACCACCTTGGTTGTGCTCACCGGCGATGCGGGCAACCCCGCGATGGCCGCCGATCCCGCGTCGTTAGCCGGCAAAGTCATCCGTATCGAGCAGCCGACGACGCTCAATCAGGCACCGCCGACCACCGCGCTGAGTGGCCTTGGCGCCGGCGGCGGGCTCTGCACCGACCCCGTCGACGGTTCGCTCTACGTCTTGGACCGCGCTCCGACCGCCGACCGGTTGCAGCGCATTACCAAGGACTCGAAGGTGTCCACGGTGTGGACGTGGCCGGATCGCCCGGGGGTGGCCGGCTGTGCGGCGTTGGACGGCACGGTGCTGGTGAACTTGATCAACACCAAGCAGACCGTGGCCGTGCACCTTGCGCAGGGAACCGGCGCCGTCACCGGCCCGCCTGACGTCGTCCGTAAAGACACCCATGGGCACGCCTGGGCGCTGCGGATGTCGCCGGACGGCAACGTGTGGGGGGCGACGGTCAACAAGACCGCCGGAGACGCGGCGAAGAATGACGACGTGGTGTTCCCGCTGTTCCCGCAGGGCGGCGGATTCCCACGCGCCAACGAGGACAAGACCTAACGTCGACGGCCTCAGGCCTCGTGGCCCGGCTCCATATCGGCGACGTCTTTGAAGCTGACCAAATCGTCGGTGCCGTCGACGGCATCTCCGGTGATCGGTTGCAACAGATAACCGAGATGGTCGCCGAGGTCAAATCGGTCAAGCGTCTTGCCGACGAACCACGCCACTGCGTCGTCGAGGATCGGCATGGCCTCCGGCCCGGTGCGCCCAAAGCAGTGATCGAACTTGTTGTCCTCGTCGCCCGTTTGGGC
>DAIODV010000375.1:0-3853 GCA_036746615.1 Mycobacterium sp. | reverse complement strand
GCCGACAGCACTCGCGGGGTTGTGATCGGTTGCGGGCTGCCGGTGTCGCATTGCGCGATCTCGGCGAAGAACGGTGACGGTAAAGCCGCCTCACTGCCGTCGCTAGCCTCGCCGTCGACGGCCGTCACCAGCAATCGATTTCGCGCCCGGCCGATCGCCGCCACCAACAGTCGCCGTTCCTCGGCCAGTAGCGGTGCGCGCATCGAGGCGTTCTCGGTGACCCCGTCCAGGACGTCCAGTAGTCGCTGGGTGCCGAGCACGCCGCCGCGCGGAATTGTGTTGGGCCACAATCCTTCCTGCAGGCCAGCGATGACCACCAGGTCCCACTCGTGGCCAAGCGCCGCATGCGCGCTGAGCACCGTGACCTGCTCAGCGGCTGTCGACTCGGGACGGCCAGCGGGCATTGGCAGTGTGCTTAGGTGCTCGATCAGGCCGGACAGTGACGCGCCGGCCGTCCGCGACAGGTATTGGTCGGTGGCGTCGAACAATGCCGTGACCGCGTCGAGGTCGCGGTCGGCCTGGGCGCCGGACGGTCCGCCACGCTCACATGCCGCCAGCCAGCGTCGTTCTAGGCTCGAACGACGCCACGCCGCCCAGAGTGTGTAGCGCGCGTCTTCGCCACCGAGGTGACAGCGTGCAGCGGCGTCGAGCACCGCGCTGACCCGTCGCAGTGGCCGGGCCTGAGTTGGCGTTAGCCGCGAAAAGCTCCTCTGGTTGATGGCGTCCACCAGCAGGTCCCCGAATTCTCTTGGCGGCTCGTCGAGTTCGGTGCAGCGAAGCGCCCGCCGCAGCTGACGCAGCGCAACCGGGTCGACCCGCCCGATTGGTCCGGTCAGCAGCGTCAGCGCACTGTTGCCGTCGAGCCCGTCGGCAGCGGCCGCCAGCACGGTCAGCAGCGCGCGGGCTGCGGGCTGCTCGGCTAGCGTGCCCGATGCCGCCGGCGCGGCGACCGGCACGCCGGCCCGCGCCAACGCGAGCGACAACCCCGCGGCGGTACGCGGCACCGATCTGACGATGACCGCCATCTGCGACCACGGCACACCGTCGACGAGATGCGCGCGACGCAAGAAGTCGGCGATCAGCGCCGCCTCTGCACCCGCAGACGCGTCCAGCCTCACCGCCACCGATCCGGATTCGCTTCCGGTGCCTTCGATTTCGCGATGGTCTACAAGTCGGCCCGCAATTTTTGAGACCGCCCGCGCTACCGCCGGGGCGCAACGGTGTGACGTTGTCAGTGTCACCGCCGGGGTGTCGTCGCCCAGTAAGGCCGCCGGCTCGGCGCCGCGGAAGCCGAATACCGCCTGAGCCGGATCACCGGCGAGCAGCGTCAAGTCGGCGCCGGCAGCCAGCACCCGCACCAGCAGAGCTGCTTGGGGGTCCAGTTGCTGCGCATCGTCAACCAGCAAAACGCGAATCCGGGCGCGTTCGGCGGCCAGCAATTCCGAGTCGACAGCGAAGGCATCGAGAGCCGCCCCGACCAACTCGGCGGCCCCGACTGCGGGCGTGGTCGCCTGCGGTGCAGCGGTCCCGACGGCCGCGCGCAGCAGCATCACCTGCTCGTAGTTGTGCGCGAACTGGCCCGCGGCCACCCATTCCGGACGGCCATGCAGTCGACCCAGCCGTTGCAGCTGCGTTGGGTCCACACCGCGTTCAGCGCAGCGGGTCAGCAGCTCTCGCAATTCGGCGGCGAACCCCGCGGTGCCCAGCGCGGCCCGCAACTCAGCCGGCCACGCCGTCGTCGCATCGGGGCCGTCCGCCATCTCGCCGGCGAGCAATTCAGCGATGATCGCGTCTTGTTCCGCTGATGTGACCAGCCGCGGCGGTGGACCGCCGGCGCGTTGTGCCGCCAGCCGCAGCACGGCGAACGCGTAACTGTGCACGCTGCGCACCAGCGGTTCCCGAATCACCGTGCGGCAGGAACCCGCCTGAGCCGAGCGCAGCAACGTTGTCGTCAGGGCACTGCGAGCGCGCGCGCCGATGCGGCCCGAACCCGTCAGCAGCAGCACCGATTCCGGATCGGCGCCAGCGGCGATGCGTGCCGCCGCGGCATCGATCAACAGGCTGCTCTTGCCTGTTCCCGGTCCGCCCAGCACTCGCACCACGCCGCGCAGACCGGGATCCAGCACAGTGCGCGCTTCGGGATCCCAACGGTAAGACATAGCCGAATGACACCACGGGGGTCCGACAAGTCGGCCGGACGGCGAACTGGCACCATCAACGGGTGACCCGGCTGCACGTACACCGCTACGGCCCGTCCGGCCCCGTGCGACTGTTGGCGATCCATGGGCTAACCGGCCACGGGAAGCGCTGGCAGCCGCTGGCGACTACGCATTTGGCCGAAATCGCCGTTGCCGCACCCGATTTGATTGGGCATGGCAGGTCGTCGTGGGCGGCACCGTGGACTATCGATGCCAACGTCGCTGCGCTGGCCACGCTGCTTAAGCAGAATGCCGAAGGCCCGGTAGTGGTGGTGGCGCATTCGTTCGGCAGTGCGGTCGCGCTACACCTGGCCGCCGCACATCCCGACCTGGTAGCTGCCCTGGTGCTACTGGACCCGGCGATCGGTTTGAATGGGGCTTGGATGCGTGAGATTGCAGACGCGATGCTGGCCTCCCCTGACTATCCGGACGCCGCGGAGGCCCGCGCTGAGAAGGCCACCGACTCGTGGGCAGATGTGGACCCGGCCGTGCTCGACGCCGATATCGACGAGCACCTCGTCGCACTGCCGAGCGGGCGATACGGTTGGCGGGTCAGCATGCCCGCGATGATGTCCTACTGGAGTGAGTTGGCCCGCGAAATAGTATTGCCGCCCAACGGGATTCCCACGACGTTGGTGCGGGCGGCGCGGACGTCGCCACCGTATGTCACCGACCAGCTCATCGCCAGCCTGCGCGAACGATTAGGAGGCGAGTTTCAGTTGCTCGATTTCGACTGCAATCACATGATTGCGGAGGCCAAACCGACTGAGGTCGCTGCGTTGATCCGAGAGCGGATGCGCTGACGTGGCGCCGGTGACCGACGAGCAGGTGGAGCGGGTGCGTGCGCTGGTTGCGTCGATACCGCCCGGCCGAGTCGCGACCTACGGCGATATTGCCGCTGCCGCAGAGCTTTCCAGCCCGCGCATTGTCGGCTGGATCATGCGCACGGACTCCTCGGATCTGCCCTGGCATCGGGTAATCACAGCGTCCGGCCGACCGGCGCGGCATCTGACCACCCGGCAATTGGAACTGCTTCGGGCAGAAGGAGTTCTGGCTGTCGATGGCAGGATCGCGCTGAATGAGGTCCGCCACCAGTTCTAGAGGATCAGACGCACCAGGGCAGCCGTGCGGGCCAGGCCAGGGAAAGCCGCAGCCGTCGAGCGCGGATGCAACGCATGGACCGCAAGCCGAAACATCAACGCGCGCAACAACATCTGCGGCCACTCCGGCAAGGCGTTCCAGCGTTCGATGAGCCCTTCGTCGGCCTCGCCCCAAGAAAGGGCGTCGACGACGACAACCCCGGCCGCCCACGACGCCGGCCGCCAGTACGGCGTGATGTCGGTGATCCCGGGAGCGGCCGCTCCGGCGAACAGCACCGTGCCGTAAAGATCCCCGTCCACAAGCTGATTCGGGCTCTTGGTGGGCCGCCGCAGTCCAGCGAGCTGGTTGATCAGCTCCACCGACCGCTGCCCGTCCGCCGTTGGTGAGGCAGCTCGCGCCGCCGGCGGCACCGACTGCAGCGGCCGTTCTTCCCAGGCGGCACGGTCGGCAGCGATAAAGACGTCGACGTCGGCCCAGGGCGCCGCAGTGGGTCCCTGGGTGAGGAATCTAGGCCGTTCCAGCTTGCCGGTGGCCTCGTGCAGCCGCACTGCGGC
>DAIODV010000374.1:0-3854 GCA_036746615.1 Mycobacterium sp. | reverse complement strand
AGCGCGTCGTCGAGCACGCCCGCCAAATGCACCACTCCCGCGAGCGGTGGCAATTCCGCGCGGATCCGCTCCAGCAGCCTTGCGACCTCCGACTCGTCGCCGACGTCGGCGGCGAAGGTGTGGATCCGGCATCGGTAGCGTTCTGTGATGTCGGCGATCTCCCGTTGCGCGTCCGCGTCGGGCTCGCGCCGGCTGGTCAACACGATGTCGTCGGCGCCGAGTTGAGCCAGGTGCGCCGCCGTGTGCAGGCCGAGTGCACCGAGGCCACCGGTGATCAGATAGCTCCGATCCCCGCGCGGCTGCAGCGGTTTCGGCATCTGCAGCACGATCTTGCCGATGTGCCGCGCCTGCTGCATACGGCGGAACGCGGTCTTCGCCTCGGTCAGCGGATAGACCTCGGCGGCGAGTGGCGCCAGCTCGCCGCTGGCCATGCTGTCGGCCAGCTCGGCCAGTAACTTCCCTACCCGTTCGGGTTCTCGCTCGATGGTCCCGTCCAGCGCGATGATCTCGTAGGCGATGTCGGGACGTGCCGCCGCCATTTGTTCCGGACTCCAGATGTCGCGCTTGGCGATCTCGGCGAACCGGCCACCCTGTGCGGTGGCCCGTACGGTTGCTTCGATGAACCCTTCGTTCGTCAGGCTATTGAGCACCACATCAACACCCGAGCCGCCGGTATCCGCCAGGATTTGGTCGGCGAAATCCGTACTGCGCGAGTCGTAGACGTGTTCGACACCCATCTTGCGCAGCGTCGCGCGTTTGTAGGTGCTGGCGGTGGCGAAGACGGTGGCGCCGCGCTGCTGGGCCATCTGGATCGCGGCCAGACCGACGCCACCGCTGGCGGCGTGGATGAGCACACGATCACCGGGGCGCACCTGCGCCCAGTCGAACGCAAGTCGGGTTGTCAGCGCGCCGGCCGGTATGGTCGCCGCTCCTACCGCGCTGACGCCGTTCGGCAGCGGCGAGAGGAACTGGGCCGGCACGTTGACCCGGGTGGCGAATCCGCCCTGCATGAACCCGAACACGCGCTGGCCGACCTCGAATCCGGTTACGCCGGCGCCCACTTCGGTGACGATGCCGGAAAGGTCGCCACCGATCAGCCCGGGATCGCCGGGGTATAGGCCGAGGACGTTGAGCACATCCCGGAAGTTGAGGCCTGCGGCTTCCACCCGGATCTGCACGCAGCCCGCGGGCGGCGGCGGCACTTCTGTCTCGGCCAGACGAAGGTTGTCGATCGCACCGCGTTCGGTTGGCTCCAGGATGTAATCGGTTGCGTGGGGTATCGGGAGATGCCCGGCGCGCGTCCACGGCAGTAGTCGCGGCACCAAGTATTTTCCTTGCCGCAGTGCGAGTTCGGGCTCCTCGACGGATGACCCGAGCACGCCGGCCAGTGCGCGCACGGCCTCATCGAATCCGTCGTGGTCGACCAGCCTGCAATGCAGGGCCGGCTGCTCGGCAATGACGGTGCGCCCGAATCCCCACAGCGCGGACTGCACCGGGTCGACCGGCTCACCGGACTCGGTCGCCACGGCCCGTTCGGTGACGATCCACAGTCCGCCGGTGAGTTTGACGTCTTGCTGCGCCAGCAACGTCCGCACGAGTGTGAGCAGTTGGTCGATCTCGGATTCCAGCCGCTCGGCGATTTCGGCGCTCGACTCTTCCGCGCCGGGTCGCTCGGCGCTGCGCCAGACGATGCCCGAGACCGGCGCACCGCGCTCGGAAGCCTGTGCGAACAACCGCTTCCACGGCCCCGGGTCGACTGAAATCGACGCACGGTCCAGCGAGATACAACCTGGCAGGTCGGCCGCCAGTTCGTCGAACCCGGCGATCAGCCAGGTGCCGTCGCCGCTTTCGGCAGCGTCGCTCGACGCCGGTGGCGGCACCTCCTCCCAGCCCAAGGTGTAGAGGTTGCGCGTCGCATCCCCGCCGAGCCCGCGCAACAACGCCTCTCGGGGCGCGCGTTTGACGGTGAAGTCGCGAATTTCGCCTAGCTGGCGACCGTCCCGATCGACGAAATCGAGGTCGAAGACCTGCGTTTCGCTCTCGGCGCCGCCAGAGTGCCACCGAGCGCGGCAATAGAACCGCCGCGGCATCTTCTCCCGCAGCACCACCCGCCCGTAGCGCAGCGGCAAGAAAAGATCGGATAGGCCCTCGCCGTCTTCGGTCGAAGCGAGAATCGCAGGGAAGGCAGGGAAGGCGATTCCAGTGCACAGGTCAAGCAGCACCGGATGGATCGGCTCGCTACCGAGTTGCTCGGCGAGCTCGTCGCCGATGGCGACGTCGCCCACCGCCTCACCGTCACCGGCCCACAACGATTTGAGCGACGTGGACCAGGTGGGGCCCCATGTCAGCTCCATATCGGCGAACGTGTCGAAGAGCTGCTGTGGCCGTGTGCGGCTCAACCGCTCGCATGCGGCATCGATGGACTCCGTCGGCTCCGACGCCGCCTCCTCGTCGGCACCCGAGGCGATCCGGCCGTCGGCGTTCAACGACCACGCCGCGTCGCGATCACCGTACGGGCGGCTGTGTACCTGGAAGGTCCAGCCGCCGTCCTCGACCGGATGCACAGTCAGCTGCACTTCGCGGGAAGTCTTCTCGCCCAAGATGATCGGCTCGTAGAAGAAGACATCGCGCACCTGCGCCGGTATCCCGACCGCGGCAAGCGCCATCGCCGCGTACGTCGCGCCGGGAACGACGACGGTGCCGTAGATGACGTGATGCGCGAGCCACGGCTGCGAGTTGATTGACCACCGGCTGGTGTAGACAGCATCGCCAGAGGCAAGATCCTTTGCGCTGCCGAGGATTCCGGCTGCGGCGGCGCCGTCGACGCGGATGTCGGAAGTCTTGGGCCAGTAGCGCCGGCGCTGGAACGGGTAGGTCGGTAGTTCGAACTTGCGGCGCGGCTGATGGTGCAGCGCAGCGAACTCGGGCCGGTGGCCGGCGACGTAGACCGCGGCCAACGCTTCTGCGATCTGACGCCGGGCATCGGCGCCCTTGCGCAGGGAAGCGACAGCCCGCGGAGCGGCCGAGGATTCCGGCCACGCCTGCATTGCCGCGCCGGTCAGAACCGGCTGTGGACCGATCTCCATCAGCACCGAGCAGCTCAGCGCCGCCACCGTCTGCACGCTTTCGGCGAACTGCACCGGCTGCCGCGAATGCCGGCGCCAATACTGGGCGTTCAGTGGGGTTTCCGCGGTAAGGACAGTGCCGGTGCGATTGCAGACCAGCGGCAGGGTCGGCACGGCGAATTCGAACCCTCGTGCATACGACTCGAATTCGTCGAGCGCTGGCTCCAGCAGCTCGGAATGGAAGGCATGACTGGTGTCCAGCCACGTGCAGCGGATTTCGTCGCTGCCGAACCTCGCGACGACCTGTTCCAGATCCGCGGCGGGGCCCGACAGCACCGTGTTCGGGCCGTTGTAGGCGGCGACCGAAATCTGCGGGAATTCGTCGGCGATGCGCTCCACCCGCTGGGCGTCCGCGAATACCGCGACCATCCGCCCGCCCTCGGGCAGATTGCCGAACAGCCTGCCGCGCTCGGCCATCAGTCGTGCACCGTCCTCGAGGCTGAACACTCCGGCCACGCATGCCGCCGCGTACTGGCCTACGCTGTGCCCGAGCACCACGTCGGGCGCAATGCCCCACGATTGCCACAGCCGGGCCAAGCCCATCTCGACAGCGAACAGCGCTGGCTGCGCGAAAGAGGTGTGCCGCAGGGTCTCTCCGGTGTCGCTGTCGGTGTCGAACAACACGTCCAGCAGCAGGCGGGGCAGCAGCCCATCGACCGCTTCCGCACAACGTGTCACGGTTTCGGCGAATACCGGTTCGGTGTCGAACAATTCGCGCGCCATCCCCGG
>DAIODV010000373.1:0-3857 GCA_036746615.1 Mycobacterium sp. | reverse complement strand
AATCTATGTCACCGGATCGGCGGCGGTCACCGATCCCGCGCTGGCCGCCGAACAGGACATCGCCGGCGCCCAACAGCTAGACCGCGACGGGCTCGGCGCCCGCTACACCGAAGTCAGCGAGCGCAATCGCCGCCAGATCCGGCCGCAGACCTAACGAAGAAGCGGGCTGTAGTCGGTCGGCGGGTCGACCAGATTCATCGAACGATAGAGCTTCTCGGTCAGCGCCGAGCTGTTCTCGGCGGCACTCAACACCGCCTCGCGGAAGTCGAGTATCTCCTTCGACGCCGAATGCGCAGGGTCTGCATTGGCCAAGTACATATCGTTGAACTGATTGGATGCCCACAACGGGCCGACTATCCCGGCGGCGGCCGCGAAGAACCGCTGACTCAAATCGCCGTTGGCTTCAGCAAGACAGTTCTGCAGAGCGGCCGCCTCGAGCGCGGCCACCGTCATGCCTTGGCCGTAAATCGGATTGGTGCTGCAAATCGCGTCACCGAACACCAGCAGCCCCGCCGGGAACTGCGACATCTGGTCATAGCGTCGCCAGGTGCCGCCCGGATACCGGAAAACCGCAATCTCGCCGAGCGGCTCTCCGCGCTTCAGCGCCCTCAGCACGGCAGGCGGCGCGAATTGTGTAGCCATCCGGATCATGCCGGCCATGTCTTCGGGTGGGTCGTTTTGCGCCAAGCGGGCGACGGTGAAGATCCACGTGTCGTGCTCGTAAACCGAAAACGCCCCGCCCGTAGGGCGTTTCGGCTCCGGGACGACAAAGGTCATTTTCTCAGTCACGGTGCCCTCCGGGATGCGCATCACCAGGCTGGCGTAATTGGCGCTCGCGCTCGAGCGCTCGGCGGCGGGTCGGCCGTAGCCCAGAATGTCGAGCAAGGCGGGAGTCCGTGCGCTGCGGCCCATCGCATCGACAACCAGATCGGCGTCCAGTATCTGCTTAGCGCCGCTTTCGCGGTCGACGATGTGGGCACCGGTGACTTGGTGTGGATTCGGGGTGATCGGCTCGACGAAGTCGTGTCCATCGCGGATTTCGACATTGTCGATGGCGCTTACTCGCAGCCTGACTCGGGATTCCAACAGCGGACGGCTGAGCAAGTGAAGGACAACCGATGCCGGGTCCTTGAACTTTCCGGACCGGTTGAGTTCGTGGCCGGACACCCGGATGGACACCCGAGACAGGTCGCCGTCATCGCACACCGCCGCGCCGGCGGCGACGAGTTCGCAATGTATGCCAGGAAATAACCGCTCCAGCTCCTGGGCCCCGCGACTCCACAGCGCGTGAAAGTGCCGTCCCTGCGGCACTCCCCGCCGATAGTCAGCAGCGTCTGACAGCTTGTCTCGTTCGACGACCGTCACTGTCTCGTAGAAGTCGGCGAGCACTCGAGCGGCGAGCAATCCGCCCATCCCCGCGCCGCAGACAACAGCCCGCTGACCAAGCTTGCTCACCGATATTCCCTCCGCCAACAAGGGCCTACCGTACAGAAATAGTTGAAAAATCAGGCCAGATCAGTCAGGCCGTATAGTCCTAGACCGCTAGGTCGGGCGCGAGATCGCTGACGGCAGCCGCTTCAAGATCCGGCCGCAGCCCACTCAGTTCCTCGAGTTCTTCGTCGGCGCGCCGCTCCACCAGCAAAGGAATGAAACCGCGCACCGAGCTGCTTTGCAGCCGGGCATAAGCCTCTCGCACGACAACCGCGACGTGATCCTTGGGAAGTGCTGGATATTTCTTGGCCAGCCGACGCTCAACGTCGCCAATTAACGCCCGCTCGTCATGAGGCATCCCGATATTCTTACCGGCATCCCCGTGGTGGTCAAGACGGGTTTTGTTAACGCTGTGTTGTGTAAATCCGTTGTAGAAATACACTTTTGCCTCGGGCGGCCTCGGAGTAAAGTCCCCGCTAGGCCCGCGCGCCGGACCGCGATTTTTTATGCCTCAGCCCCGCAGAAACGGGCGGGTGGCTAACAAGTAGACCGCGAAGACCGCCAGCGGAGCCAGCAGCGGCAACCACGGCACCTGCAGCGGAAACGCCGTCGCCACCAAGCCGGCGAAAGCGAATCCCACCGCTCCCACCACACTCGCCCCGCTAACTCCGTCCAGGCCTGCACCGCCACCGGCCGCGTGCCGCAGAACTAAGTAGACGGCCGCTGACAATCCGGAAACCATGGCCAGTGTGGCGGACGGATCCGACAGCGTGATCACCGCCACGGTCAGCAGCACCGCCAGTGTGGCGACCGGACGAAGAACGATTCCGCCCACCACGGCGACCACCGCCGCCGTCGCCGCGATCAAGGCCAGACCATGCGAGCCGGTCCCCACCGCCGCCACCATCACCACACCACAAGCGGTCGACAAGATGAGCGCGGCCAGCTGCCCGCCGAACCTCATCATCGGCGTCCCGTCACCGGGCGGCGCCGATCAGGCACCAGACGCATCGATTGATCCAGTGTGCGGTCGGCTTGCCAGGCCACGACGTCGACACCGACGGTGCCCATGTCGCGATACATCGCCGAGCGCTGCAATGTCCACATCCTGTCCACGAGAGGATCCTGTTGAGCGGCGAACGGCGAGCCCTGCAGCACGTCGACGGCCACGACGACGTGACCGCGCCTGCGCAAGTCGATCAGCGACAGTGCGAACTCGGTGTCTAGCAGTGTGGAGAATGCGACCACGATCGCACCCGGCGGAATAGCGGCACGCGGCGCCAAAGTACCGGTGGTGGTTTCGAATTCGTCGCCAGCAGCAAGCACGGTGTCGAGCACCCGATAGAACTGCCGCTGCCCGATGTCGGCACCTAACCAGCGAGGCCGACCGCCGCCGAGCGCGACGATACCGGCCCTATCACCGCTGCGCAGCGCGGTCTGCACCACCTGCGCAGCACCGCGCACCGTTCGCTCGGTGGAGGTGGTTGCCGGGCCGACCGGCTGCGGATAGCCGTCGATGAGCACCACCACATCGGCGGACCGGTCGGTCAACCGCTGCGTCACGTGCAGGCGGCCGCGGCGGGCGCTCACTGGCCAGTTGATGGTGCGCAACTGATCACCCGGCACATAGCTGCGGATGTCGGCGTACTCGACGCCGCGGCCGATGTGCCGAGTCAGGTGTGTGCCCAGCCGATCGAGCAGTTGGGTCGGTGGCAGCGCCGTCGGTTGCGGAGGTGTCAACGGAAAGACCGTCACATCGGCGGCGTCGACGGTTCCCGTCCCGGTCAGTAGCCCGCCATGCGCCACGACCTCGACCGTGGCACGGATGGGATAGCGCCCCCAGCGTTCAGCTGTCGTGGCCACCGTCTGCTGCTGCCGAGATGTCCGATTGACAACATTGAGCCGCATCCCCTCGACTGACGAAACCGTGAGTTCTACTGCAGCACCGTATGTTTCAGTGGTTGCCCACGCGGTAAGCTGCACCTGCTCAGCTTCGAAGCACCGCTGCGAACTGGGCTCGGCATGTACGTTTACCCGCGGCAGTGGCCGCTGCCAGCTGATCGAGCACAACACGCCAAGCAGCGGCGCTGCGAATGCGATCAGTTGCCAGCGCGATCCGATCAACGCGAGAGCAAGCGCCAGTGCGGCACATGTTGCTATTGCGCGCGTCAATGCCGATGCACGCCAGTGCAATTGGGCTTCCCGGATCTCGATCAAGTGGCTCCCAGGCGGGGAACCGGCAGCCGCCGTAGTAGTTCGTCGACGATGTCGGAGCCTTGAATCTTTCGTACCCACATCTCCGGCCGCAACGTGATCCGATGCGCCACAGCGGGAGTGGCCAGCGCCTTGATGTCTTCGGGTATTACGTAATCGCGGCCAAGCAGCAGGGCACGAGCACGCGCAAGCTGGACCAGATCGATTTCCGC
>DAIODV010000372.1:0-3873 GCA_036746615.1 Mycobacterium sp. | reverse complement strand
GGCAGAACATCGTTGGCGAATCCGGAGTCGATCCCGGTGGTGAAGAACGACGCTCCACCGGCAATTGCGGCCGTTCGTAGCGGCTCGGTGAAGGCCGCGTCGACGGCGTCGGGAAAGACCAGCGGCACCACCGAGCACGACACCACGTTCTTGCCCGCCCGCAGAATCGAGGCCATGTCCGCGATCGCCTCGGCCGGCCGCAGGTTGGCCGCTGCGGCATAGACCACCACGTCGGCATCACCGGCCAGCATCGCCGCGGCGTCATTCGCTGCCGCGATGCCCACCGGGGCGATTCCGCACAGCTCCCCCGCATCGCGACCGACTTTGGCCTCGCTGTGCACCACGAGGTCGACGAGTTGCAGCCGCGGATGATCGATCACCCCGCGCAGGGCGATCAGCCCCATCGAGCCCGGACCCCACACGCCGACCTTGTACATCGACTCTCCTAATATTAGGACTAGATTTATTACATTTCGGACGGATGGTAGGAAGGCGACGATGCGTTCGTCAACAGTGCCGCAGGGCAAGGCCGGACCGGCCAAGTCGCCGCCCACTGCGCGGGTGATGAATGTGCTTGAGGCGCTGTCGGATTCACCCGGCGGCCGGACATCGGCCGAACTGGCCAAAGTCTGCGGGATCAGCACCTCGACGTGCGCGCTGCTGCTGGCCGAGCTGGAGCGACGCAGCTGGGTGGCCCGTCGCGACGACCGCCGCTACACGCTGGGCAGCGGATTGTTCGGGCTGGTACACGGCCTCAGAGCGCAATTCCCGCTGCTGGACCGCGGCCGTGATGCGCTGACGTTCCTGCACACCAGCCTGGGCGCAGGCTGCTCAATGTCCAAGATCGGGCAGACGCACCTGACTACCGTCGACGCGGTCGGCCACGGCACTGACAGCGAGCACGCCGTCGGCCAGCGCTTTCCCATCGGGCCTCCGTTCGGCTTGGTGGCGATGGCCTGGCGCGATGACGAGGCCGTCGACGCTTGGCTGCGACAGGTGACGCCGCGGCTGACCCGGGCCGAAATCGGCGCCCATCGGCGGGTGCTCGCCGCGATACGGGCGCGGGGCTACGGAGCCTGGCGGTTCGACGCCGCCCACACCTCGCTGCACGACCGGCTCACCGCGGTGCTGGCGTCCCTGGAACCGACCGCGCAGGTGACACGCGAACTGAGCACTCTAATGACGATGGTCACGCTGCAATCGGTCACGCATGCCGTCGAAACCGAGTTAGCGGCAACGGAATTCGTCGTCCTGCCGATCTTCGGGCGTGATGGCCAACCGGAGTACCAGATCGAGATCCACATGGGCGCCTCGCGACAACTGAGCCTGTCCGAACTCGAGGCCGCACTCGAACACGCCCGAACGCTGCTAGTAGCCTGACCCGCCATGGGACGCGTGGACGGAAAAGTTGCACTGATCAGTGGCGGCGCCCGCGGCATGGGCGCCTCGCATGCGCGGGCATTGGTCGCCGAAGGAGCAAAGGTCGTTGCCGGCGACATCCTTGACGACGAAGGCGGCGCGCTGGCAGCGGAATTGGGTGACGCGGCGCGATATGTCCACCTCGACGTGACGCAGCCCGATCAGTGGAAGGCAGCCGTCGACGTGGCGGTGCGCGAGTTCGGCACGCTCAACGTGTTGGTGAACAACGCCGGCATCCTCAACGGCAATACCCTCCAGAACTTCCCGCTGGCCGACTGGCAGAAGATCATCGACGTCAACCTCACCGGGACCTTTCTGGGCATGCAGGCAGCAGTCGAACCGATGACCGCGGCCGGGGGCGGATCGATCATCAACATCTCCTCCGTGGAAGGCATGCGCGGCAGTCCCGGACTCTATGGCTACGTCGCATCGAAGTTCGGGGTGCGCGGTCTGGCCAAAGCTGCCGCGTTGGAGCTCGCGCAGCACGGCATCCGGGTCAACTCGATCCACCCCGGGCTCATCCGCACCCCGATGACAGCAGGCGTCCCCGAAGATTTCCTGCAGATCCCGCTGGGCCGCGGTGCCGACCCCGGCGAGGTGTCCGCCTGCGTGGTTTACCTGGCCTCCAACGAGTCGTCCTACTCCACCGGCGGGGAATTCGTCGTCGACGGTGGCCTGACCATCGGGGTACCCCACAAGACCATGTAGGCGACCGTTAGCGGAGGTCAGCGCGTTTATTGACACCTGTTTTGTAACGCGTTCTCGGCGGTTGGCTAAGATCGGCCGGATGAAGACCAAAGGCGCGCTTCTCTGGGAGCTCAACTCGGGATTTCAGGTCGACGAGATCGACGTGGGCGATCCCGTCGCGGACGAAGTCCAGATTCAGCTGCATGCCGCCGGCATGTGCCACTCCGACTATCACCTGACGACCGGAGCCACCCCGATCGGACTGCCTGCCCTCGGTGGTCACGAAGGCGCCGGGGTCGTCACCAAGGTCGGAAAGGGAGTCACCGACATCGCCGAGGGCGACCACGTCATCCTCGCCTTCATCCCGGCATGCGGCCAGTGCCCGCCGTGCCTGAAGGGTTTCCGGTCGCTGTGCGACCGCGGCGCGGTGTTGCTCGGCGGCAAGGCCATCGCCGACGGCACCAGCCGGGTGCGGGCCGGATCCCACGACGTGTCTCCGATGAACCTGCTCGGCACGTTCGCGCCGTACATGACCGTGCACAAGGATTCGGTCGTCAAGATCGATCCCGCTGTGCCGTTCGAGTCAGCCGCGATCCTGGGTTGTGCGGTGCCGACCGGATTCGGCTCGGCCACCAACGTCGCCCAAGTTGCGCCCGGTGAGACGGTGGCGATCGTCGGTGTCGGCGGCATTGGGATGAGCGCGCTGCAAGGCGCAGTGCTTTCGGGCGCCAAACACGTAATCGCCATCGATCCAGTCGAGTTCAAACGCGAACAGGCCATCAAATTCGGCGCCACCCATGTCTATGAGTCGATGGCCGCCGCGATCGCGCCGATGATTGATCTCACCTACGGGCTGATGGCCGACAAGACCATCATTGCCGTCGGCGAGATGCGCGGCGAAATGATCGAAGAAGCGATGACGCTGACCGCCAAGACCGGCACCTGCGTCGTGACGGGCATGGGCGCGATGATCGACGTCGACGTCAAACTCAACCTGTTCCTGTTCACGATGTTGCAGAAGACGCTGAAAGGCAACATCTTCGGCGGCGGCAACTCACACGTCGAGACGCCGCGCCTGGTCGGGCTGTACAAGTCCGGCCTGCTCAAAGTCGACGAGATGATCACCAGCACCTATCGCCTGGAAGACATCAACGACGGCTACCAGGACATGCTGGACGGCAAGAACATTCGTGGCGTCATCCGCTATACCGAGGCGGACTGGTAGCCCGCTAGCCTGGACGGTATGCCTGCCACTGTGCAGATTCGACGGGCCGCCGATCGGGCGGTCACTCAGACGTCGTGGCTGAACTCCAGGCACTCGTTCTCGTTCGGCGATCACTACGACCCGGACAACACCCACCACGGCGTGCTGCTGGTCAATAACGACGACGTCGTTGCGCCGGTTGCAGGCTTCGAGACACACCCGCACCGCGACATGGAAATCGTGACATGGGTGCTGGAGGGTTCGTTGGCGCATCGCGACTCCGCGGGCAATAGCGGAGTGGTGTATCCCGGCCTTGCGCAACGGATGTCGGCGGGCAGCGGGATCTTGCACTCCGAACGCAACGATTCCACCAGCGATCCGGTCCGCTTTGTACAGATGTGGGTGCAACCCGATGTGTCGGGCATCCCGCCGAGCTACCAGCAGCACGAGATCGACGACGAGCTGCTCGCCGCCCACCTGGTGACGATCGCCTCGGGCATGCCCGGCCACGACGCCGCGATCGCGATTCATAACCGGTCGGCGGCCTTGCACGGCGCCCGCCT
>DAIODV010000371.1:1568-3884 GCA_036746615.1 Mycobacterium sp. | reverse complement strand
GTCCCCAGCGGAGCTCGTCGCGCAAGTCGAGCGCTACGTGGCACGCGTGCCGCCGACGCCCCGGATGGCGCTGCGCGCTGGACTGTTATCGCTTTGCGCCGCAAGCTATCTCACCACCGGACGATCGTTGACGCGGCTGGACCCGGATGCTCGCGCGCGAGTGCTGCGCCGGGTCGCGGCGATCGGACCCGACACGGCAGCGGGGCTCGAGGGGCTCAAGGCGATCGTGCTGCTCGCCAATGGCGCCGATAGCTATGCAGCGGAGTTGCTCGAGCGGGCCACCGAACACGACGTCGCCCGCCCGGACGCGGTGCTCGACGTCATCTCGTCGATGGATAGCCCGTCGGTGATCCGGGCCGACGCGGTGGTCGTCGGTTCTGGTGCCGGTGGCGCGATGGTGGCGCGCACGCTGGCGCGCGCCGGTCTGACCACGGTCATCCTCGAAGAGGGCCGGCGCTGGACCGTAGAGGAGTTCCGCAGCCGCCACCCGATCGACCGGTACGCCGGGCTCTACCGCGGCGCGGGAACCACCGTGGCGCTGGGGCGGCCGGCGATAGTGCTGCCGATCGGACGGGCGGTCGGCGGCACCACCGTCGTCAATTCCGGCACCTGCTATCGGCCGCCGCTGCCCGTCCAACAGCGGTGGTGCGACGAGTTCGGGCTGACATTGGCCGTACCGGACCGGCTGGCTACGCACCTCGACGACGTCGAGCAGACGTTGCAGATCGCGCCGGTGCCGATGGAGATCATGGGCCGCAACGGGCGGTTGTTACTCGACGGCGCCGCAGCATTGGGCTGGCAGTCGGCGCCAATCTTGCGCAACGCGCCGGGCTGCGACGCCTGCTGCCAGTGCGCAATCGGCTGTCCGCGCAACGCCAAGTTCGGTGTGCACCTCAACGCGCTGCCGCAGGCCTGTGGGTACGGGGCGCGGATTGTGTCGCGTGCCCGCGTGGAACGGGTGCTGCAGTCGGGCGGGCGGGCTCGAGGTGTACGGGCGCGCCGGCCCGACGGCACCGCGATCGACGTGCTGGCCGACACCGTGGTCGTGGCGGCAGGTGCGACTGAGACGCCAGTTCTGTTGCGGCGCAGCGGTCTTGGTGGACATCCGAGGCTGGGCGGCAACCTGGCGCTGCATCCGGCTGCGATGCTGGCCGGAAGGTTCGACAGCGAGGTGACGGCGTGGTGCGGTGTGCTGCAAAGCGCCGCGGTCGATGAGCTGCACGCCTCACATGGGGTGCTGATCGAGGCGACCGCGACGCCGCCGGGCATGGGGTCGATGGTGTTTCCCGGCTACGGCGCCGAGTTGCTCCGTTGGCTTGACAGGGCCGAGCACGTCGCGACGTTCGGCGCGATGGTTGCCGATCGCGGTGTGGGACGGGTGTTTTCGGTCCGCGGCGAAACGATGCTGCGCTACGGCATCGCCCATGATGATGCCGCCAAGCTGATGACCGCGCTGGAGGCGATGGGCAAGCTGCTGTTCGCCGCGGGCGCGGCCGAGGTCCTCACCGGCTTGCCTGCCGGGCCAACGGTGACGTCGCTGCCGGCGCTGCAGGAGGTGCTAGTCAAAACCAGTCCAAAGAGCTTGCATTTGGCCGCTTTTCACCCAACCGGCACTGCCGCCGCCGGCGCCGACGAGCAGCGCTGCCCGGTCGATCAGCGCGGTCGGCTGCGCGGTGTTGACGGGGTGTGGGTCGCCGACGCGTCGATTTTGCCAAGCTGCCCCGAGGTCAACCCGCAGGTGTCGATCATGGCGCTGGCGCTGGCCGTCGCTGACGAGGTCGTCGCCGACGCTGCGTGATGTTGGCAAGACGTACAACTTGACACCAGCTGTCTAGGATGTGGCGCATGGGCACCGGTAACGGCGATCGGCCGAGTTTGGCAGAGCGCCACCGCGCGGAGCGAACGGAGATGATCCGCCAGGAGATTCTCGATGCCGCGCTGACCGAGTTCGCCGAGCGCGGCTACCAGGAAACGACCATCGCCCACATTGGCCAGCGGCTCGGTTCGGCGCCGTCGATGATCTACAACTACTTCACCAACAAGCGCGAGATCCTCGAGCAGGCGTTGGAGGGAAGCCTCACCACGGTCATGACCGCGTTTGCCGAAGCAACGATGACACTGCCCTCGACGGTCGATGAGTTCCGCGCCATGGCGAACCGGCTCGGAGACTTGGCCGTGGACTTGGTAATCCAAGAACCGCGGCTGCCGCGCATGGCGTTGGTCATGACCACGTTGAACGATTCGGAGTTGCGTGAGCGATGGCTCAGCACGTTCCAGACAATCAAAGGCGGTGTCGAGCTATTTCTGCAGGCGGGG
>DAIODV010000371.1:0-1505 GCA_036746615.1 Mycobacterium sp. | reverse complement strand
ACGACGCCACCGCACGCGCGATTATCGCCATACCGTTCGGGATGTATGCCAGCGACCCGTCATTGGCTCCCGACGCGCAGCAGGCGCATGCCTTGGTTCGCGCGACGGTTGAACTGGTCGTCAGAGGCATATATGGCGACACCTCAGATGCGACCGACCGGCCAACCCCGGCGACGTCAGCCGGCGCGTAGGCACTGCTCGCGAAGAGTCCGCTCGGTATGGCGAATACCTATGCCAAGGAACGGTTCGACACCACGTTGCAGAATTCGGCCCGCGAGCCCGCCAGGGAACCTGTAGTCGGCGGTCAGCTCGACGCGAGTCATTGCCGATCCCTTTCCGGTGGTGGCGATCGTTGCGGATGCGTCGATGCCGTTGTTCGTCAACAGTGCGACCGTGATGCGTCTGTACGGCTCCCATTCGGTGATGCGACTGGTTCCCGTCATGGCGACCGGACCGATCTTGCCGGTCCCGCGAAACTCGGCCCCGACGCCCTCTGATTGGTGGCCGATCGGCTTGAGGCTGTGTAGCCCGAACACCCACGCAGGCATGCGTCGGTAGTCCGAGGCGTAGTCGAAAATCACCCGCGCGGGGAGGGCGACGGCGCCGGAGGCGGTCAAGGTAGCCATGCATTCTCCCTGGTAGATTCCCCTGGGCAACTGTCACGAATCGATATTCATAGCTATGATTGACGAATCATCGCATCGATGCAACGATCAGACGATGCCGATGACGAAGGGGTCAGCCGCGCCCGCCCTAACGCCGATCGACGGTCCCGACGCGGATCCGTTCTGGGTAACCAGAAACCCCGTCGGTTTCGCCCGTGACCTGCGGTCGCGGCGGCGAATCAATGCGCCACGCCCACCTGGCCCGCGTGGGAGGCCGTTTGTCGGTGTGCTGCCGGAGTTCACCGCCGATCCGTTTGGCTACTTGGAACACCTTGGCAATGTCTACGGCGATGTCTACCGGGTGCCGCTGCCGTTCTACGACATCGTGATCGTCAATCATCCCGACCACGTCGGCCAGATCATGAATTGTCGTGAGGCCGAATACAGCATGATCGGCCCGGCCAGTTGGGTCACCCGCGTGATCGGCGCATCGATCCCGATGCTGGAAGGCAGCCGGCTTCGCGAGCGACGCAAGCTGCTGATGCCGATGTTCAGTGTCCGGCATCTGTCGAAGATCGCTGACACGGTCGCCGATGAGTTCGCCAAACGCCTTGCAAAATGGGACCAATTCGCCGAGTCCGGCGAGCAGGTCGATTTGCAGCACCTGATCGCCGGTCTGACCATGCCGGCGTTCATGCGGGCGATGTTCTCGATCGAGCTGAGCGACGCCGAGATTCACCAGATCGATGTCGATACCCGCGCCATGATGCGCACGATCGCCGCGCCGTTTTTCCTTGCACCCCTTCCGAGGCTATTGCCCGGAGGCGAAAATCCCGTGCAGGCGATGCTGCGGATGCGGCGCTGGGTGCAACAGCGGGTCGACGAGCGGCTGGCGGACCC
>DAIODV010000370.1:2312-3890 GCA_036746615.1 Mycobacterium sp. | reverse complement strand
TCTTCTTGGCCTCGCGGGTGGAGCCGCCCTTTTCGGGGAAGAACGCCTCGGGGTCTGTCTGCGCGCACAACGCGCGGTCTTGCCACTGGTCGGGGGTGACCGGTGCCGAGTCAAACACTGTGGGCGCTTCGACCGCATCGGGAACCAAACTCAAATGGGGCCTTGACGTTATCCCTGTCATGGGCGTCATCGGCGAGCTGGTAGTGGTGTGCGGTGTGCCTCCCATTAGGCCCCGAAGGTGCTCATAGGACATGCTCCGCCTCCTCACCTTGTTTCGTTGATCGTGAATGTCACCACTGTTTTGATGTGCGGCCATCTCGATTCGAACAAATGATCGAATCTCGGTCTGCGACACCGAATCCGGCCGGCCAACCGAAATGACACTGGTGTGATTACACACGGGTAAGCAGCGCTTTGCAAGCGATTCGGAAGATTTCCATACCATCTCGTGATCATTTTTTTGCGGCACTGAAGCCGTTGGCGCCCCGGCGTGTCGGTCACACCAGTCCCACCACGACAATTCGGGCCGGTCCAGGCCGGGCGTAGGGTCGTGCGGTGTGAAGGTCACGGTTCTGGTCGGCGGGGTTGGCGGCGCCCGCTTTCTGCTCGGGGTGCAGCAGCTGCTCGGTCTGGGCCAGTTCGCCTCGGTTAGCACTGATCATGAGCTGACCGCGATCGTCAACATCGGCGACGACGCCTGGATGCACGGAGTGCGCATCTGCCCCGACTTGGACACCTGCATGTACACGTTAGGTGGAGGTGTAGACCCGCAGCGCGGTTGGGGCCATCGCGACGAAACCTGGCATGCCAAGGAGGAACTGGCCCGCTACGGCGTACAACCCGACTGGTTCGAACTCGGCGACCGCGATTTGGCTACCCATCTGGTCCGCAGTCAGATGCTGCGGGCCGGCTATCCGCTATCGCAAGTCACCGCGGCGCTATGCGACCGATGGCACCCCGGAGCCACGCTGCTACCCGCCAGTGACGACCGCTGCGAAACCCACGTCGTCATCACCGATCCCGTCGACGACAGCCAACGGGCGATCCACTTCCAGGAATGGTGGGTGCGCTACCGCGCCCAAGTGCCGACGCATAGTTTCGCGTTCGTCGGTGCTGAAAAGGCTCACGCTACAACTGAAGTCACTGACGCGATTGCCGACGCCGATATCATCCTGCTCGCTCCGTCGAATCCGGTGGTGAGCATTGGTGCGATTCTGGCCATCCCCGGCATCCGGGCAGCGCTGCGATCGACCAAGGCGCGCATCGTCGGCTACTCGCCGATCATCGACGGGAAACCCTTGCGCGGCATGGCCGATGCGTGCCTTTCCGTCGTCGGGGTGGAGTCGACGGCGGAGGCCGTCGGGCGCCACTACGGCGCGCGAGCGGGCACCGGCATCCTGGACTGCTGGCTGATTCACGAGGGCGACCGAGCCGAAATCGATGGCGTTGCAGTGAAGTCGGTGCCTTTGTTGATGACCGATCCTGCAGCGACGGCGGCGATGGTGAGCGCCGGTCTCGGCGTTGCAGGCGTGGCAGCATGACCGAGCATGGCTCCGCCTCAGCAGTTGAGATCCTGCC
>DAIODV010000370.1:0-2302 GCA_036746615.1 Mycobacterium sp. | reverse complement strand
GCCGGGCTTCCCGAGTTTCGACCCGGCGACGACCTGAGCGCCGCCGTCGCCACGGCCGCGCCCTGGCTGCGCGACGGTGACGTGCTCGTGGTCACCAGCAAGGTGGTATCCAAGTGCGAAGGACGGCTGGTTGACGCGCCCGTCGACGCTGAGGCTCGAGACACCCTGCGGCGCAAGCTCGTCGACGCGGAGGCTGTTCGCGTGCTGGCCCGCAAAGGCCGCACGCTGATCACCGAAAACAAGCTGGGTGTGGTTCAGGCGGCGTCCGGAGTGGACGGGTCCAACGTTGACGCGGGCGAATTGGCGCTGCTGCCAGTCGATCCCGACGCCAGCGCCGCCGCCCTGCGCGCCGGGCTGCGCGAGCGGCTGGGAGTCACCGTCGGCGTCGTCATCACCGACACCATGGGCCGCGCATGGCGCAACGGCCAGACCGACGCTGCGGTCGGCGCAGCAGGTCTGCCGGTGCTGCACGGCTATGCGGGTGCCGTGGACCGGCACGGAAACGAATTGATCGTCACCGAGATCGCCATTGCCGACGAGATCGCCGCCGCGGCTGATCTGGTCAAGGGCAAGCTAACCGCGATACCCGTCGCCGTCGTGCGTGGGCTGGCGCTGTCCGACGACGGCTCCACAGCGCGCCAGCTTGTGCGTTCTGGCAGCGAAGACTTGTTCTGGTTGGGCACCGCCGAAGCCCTGGAGCTGGGCCGCCAGCAGGCGCAGCTGCTGCGCCGCTCGGTGCGCCAATTCGCCGAAGATCCGGTGTCGCCGCAGCTGATCGAGGCGGCCATCGCCGAGGCACTCACTGCCCCGGCCCCACATCACACCCGGCCGGTGCGCTTCGTCTGGTTGCAAACAGCCGCTGTGCGCCATCGATTACTGGACCGTATGCGCGACAAGTGGCGCGCTGATCTGACCGGTGATGGGAAACCGGCCGATGCTGTCGAGCGCCGGGTTGCGCGTGGCCAGATTCTGTACGACGCACCGGAAGTCGTAATCCCGCTGCTGGTGCCAGACGGCGCACACGACTATCCCGACGCTGCACGCAACGACGCCGAGCACACCATGTTCACGGTCGCGGTGGGCGCAGCCGTACAGGCCCTGCTGGTGGGGCTGGCGGTACGCGGTGTGGGCAGCTGCTGGATCGGCTCGACGATCTTCGCGGCGGATCTGGTTCGTGACGAGCTAGGGCTGCCCGCCGAGTGGGAACCGTTGGGCGCCATTGCTATTGGTTATCCGCTTGAGCCCACAGAGCCCCGTGATCCGGTGCCGGTCACCGATCTGCTGGTACGCAAGTGAGCGTTCGACAGTCGGCGATCGCGTTGCTGACCGAGTGGAAAGCGCCGAGCCCGGAGCAGGATTCGCTGCGGCACGCAGTGTTGGCGTTTCTGGATGCGCGCGAGGACGCCTGCCGTCGCGAATGTGCGGCTGGGCATGTGACGGCCTCGGCGTTGGTGCTCGACGACTCCGGCCGGCGGGCGTTGCTGACGCTGCATCCGCGACTGGGCCGCTGGGTGCAATTGGGTGGGCACTGCGACGATGCCGACAGCGACATCGTCGCGGCAGCGCTGCGGGAGGCCACCGAGGAATCGGGCATCGCCGGCCTGCGCATCGAGCGTGATCTGGCCGCCGTGCACGTCCACCCTGTCACCTGCTCGCTCGGTGTGCCGACCCGCCATCTCGATCTGCAGTTCGTGGCACACGCGCCGGCGGGCGCGCAGATCGCGATCAGCGACGAATCGGACGATCTGCAGTGGTGGCCTGTGGATGCCTTACCCGCGGGTGCTGACGACGCGCTCAGGTATCTGGTCGCCAAGGCCGCTCAAGTGTAGAAGCTGAACTACAGCTGAGAGCTATCAACATTTGCCAGACAGCTGACGAGAATCCAGCCCACTGGCGGCCCAAGCCGTTAATCAGGATAAATAGTCCACCACACCGGACTCAAGGGATTCTGCGCATTTTCGCCCGCAGCCATGCTTTCGGGGCTACCTTAATGCAACCTGAGATGCCGCCACGAGGGGGACGCCTCGATCGACCGGGTCCGGACGACACCTTCGGTCCTCTATACCTGCGTAATCGGTCGGGAGGCAGGCCATGGCCAGTCGGCGTACCACCAAGCGGAATCAGCAGTCGCGGAAGGCCAAGGCGCGCCGTCGCGCGGTGGTGGGTCTCAGTACGAGTGCCGGCGCATTTTTGGCGTTTGGGCTCGCTCCCCTGGCGGGCGCCCCGTCTGCGAGGGCCGATGTGTTCGACGACATCGTCGATTGGGTGGCGGGCTCGGCCGTCAGCTCAGCGGTGACTGCGG
>DAIODV010000369.1:0-3922 GCA_036746615.1 Mycobacterium sp. | reverse complement strand
CCCGCCTCTTCGGCCAGATCAGCGGCCAGCGCCGCGTCCGTTACGTCTGGGCTCATCCGGTCTAACCTAGAACGCGGGCCACGGAATGGGCCGGTGGCGGTCCGGACCGGGCATGACCGGGTTCTCCAGCAGCGCTCGAGCGCGCAAGCGCAGCGCCGCGATCTCAGCGCTGGTGATGTGTTCGGATAACGCCTCGCCCAACGGGCCAGCCATCGCGTCGACCATTTTGGCCACCGTGTCCAGGGTGTTGTCGTCGAGCGGCTTGCCGGCCCACCCCCACAACACCGTGCGCAACTTGTCCTCGACGTGGAGGCACAGCCCGTGGTCGACGCCGTAAATACCGCCGTCGAGGCCGCGCAGCACGTGGCCGCCCTTGCGGTCAGCGTTGTTGATCAATACGTCGAAGACCGCCATCCGCCAAAGTCGAATGTCGTCGGCGTGAACCAGCGAAACCGGCTCGCCCGCATAGTCATACGCCTGTAGAACCGGCAGATAGCCGGGCGGCAGCCGGTCAGCTGGAACGAGATCGACGGGGTCTGGCCCGGGGCCAGGCTCTGAATCAGGCGTGTCACCGGGTTGGTCCACCCATAGCTGTAACATGCCCGGACCGGCAGGCCCGTGGCGAATGATGGTGTACGGCACGATGTTCCAGCCCAGGTGTGTTGACACCAGATACGCGCCCAGTTCACGACCGGCCAAGGTGCCGTCGGGAAAGTCCCACAGCGGTTGCTCACCGGCAACCGGCTTGTACACGCAGTGCACGGTGACGTCATCCAGCGTCGCTTCGCACAGGAACGTGGCGTTGCTCGCCGAGCGAATGCGTCCCAGGACGGTCAGTTCGCCGCGTCGCAGGACCTCGCGATTGTCAGTCCTCGGCGTCATCGTCGGGCCCGAGCAGCGCGCTGCGCCGGTAGCCGTTGGTCCGCGCACAGATGTGTCCGTCGGGATCCAGCGGTTCATCGCACAGCGGGCACGGCGGACGGCCCGCAGAAATGACGCGGGTGGACCGGGTGGCAAACTCTCGCGCCGACTCCGGCGTCAAGAACACCCGCACCGCGTCCGGCCCCTCCTCGGTGTCGTCAAGCACCACGGAGGCATCGAATTCGGTGTCGCTGACGGCCAGCAGTTCAACGACCACGGTTTGCGCCTCGGAGTCCCATCCCAGGCCCATCGTGCCGACCCGAAATTCCGCGTCGACCGGGGTGATCAACGGGCTGAGGTCTTCGACTTCGGTGGTCTCCGGCGGAACCGGGGTGCCGAATCGGCGGTTGACCTCTACCAGCAGGGCGCCGATGCGCTCGGCAAGCACCGCCACCTGCTGCTTCTCCAGCACCACCGAGACGACCCGGGAGTCGTGGACGGCCTGCAGATAGAAAGTGCGGTTTCCGGGCTGACCAACTGTCCCGGCGACGAATCGGTCGGGCGAGCGGAAGACGTGAATCGCGCGAGACATGGCAATTCCAAAATACCGGCAGTTGGGGCTGAGTCGTAAATTCTCGGAGCTAGTCGGTCGAGCCCCCGACGACCGCATCGCTGGACGGCGCCTCGCCCTCTTGCGGCGGAGCCGCGGTCAGTGCGGACGTCAGCCGCGGGCCAGTGTGGTTGACGTGCAGCACGAATGGGCGCAATAGCGTGTAACGGATCACACTCATCGATGCCGGATCGGCGGAAACCCGCTGGAAACCATCGAGGTGTAGGCCAAGCGCGTCGGCGACGATCGCCTTGATGACGTCGCCGTGAGTACAAGCCAGCCACAGCGCGTCGCCGCCGTGTTGCTCGGCCAGCCGCGCGTCGTGGTCACGGACGGCGGCCACGGCACGCGTCTGCACCTGGGCCAGCCCCTCACCGCCGGGAAACACCGCCGCGCTGGGGTGCGCCTGAACGACGCCCCACAGCGGCTCCTTGACCAGGTCGCCGATTTTGCGGCCGGTCCATTCGCCGTAGTCGACTTCGGCGAATCGATCATCGATGGTCGCCTCGACGCCGAGCGCCTCAGTGAGCGGCTCGATCGTGCGCCGACACCGCAGCAGCGGTGAACACACCACCGCCCGGATCGGCAGCTCGCCGACTCGATCGACCAATTCGCTGGCTTGCTCACGGCCCTTGTCGTCGAGGTCGACACCCTCGGAACGACCGGCCAACACATGCGCGGTGTTCGACGTGGACCGGCCGTGCCGCAACAAAATGACGGTCATACCGCGCTCACCACCCCTGTCGCCAACAGGATCAGCACCGCCACACCGGCGGCCACCCGGTAGCCGACGAACCAATACATGTTGTGCCGCACCAGAAACCGAAGGAACCATGCGACCGCGGCGAGGCCGACCACGAACGCGATCACGGTGGCCGCCAACAGCTGTGGGCCCGTCGCGCTCATCCCCTCGGTCACTGGGTGGAAGGCGTCGGGCAGTGAGAACAATCCGGACGCGAACACCGCCGGAATGGCAAGCAGAAAACCGAATCGGGCAGCCAACTCCCGCTCCAAACCCACGAAGAGCCCTGCGCTGATGGTCGATCCCGACCGCGAAACGCCCGGGATCAACGCCAGCGTCTGAGCAACGCCAACGACGATCGCGTCACGCCAGGTCAGCTGATCGATGCCGCGGCTCTGCCGCCCGACGCGCTCGGCAAGCGCGATCACCGCTGAAAACGCCACCAGCGCAGTGGCTATCACCCACAAATTGCGTACGCCCGAACGGATCTCATCTTTGAAGAACAAACCCAGGACGCAAATCGGGATCGTCCCGATAATGACGTACCAGCCCAACCGATAGTCGGCGTTGCGATGGGCGGCGACGAGCAAGCCGTTAAACCACGCTTTGACGATCCGCACGATGTCGCGAGCGAAATAGACCAACACGGCAAGCTCGGTGCCTAACTGGGTGACCGCGGTGAACGATGCGCCCGCGTCGTCGGCAAAGAAAATTCGCGACACGATCGCCAGGTGGCCCGACGACGACACCGGCAAGAACTCGGTCAGACCCTGTACTACGGCCAGAACAACGACCTGCCCCCAAGACATCGCCGGCGCCGCAGTCACGACGACGACCGTACCGGGTGATCTAGCGGGGAACCTCGTCGAGGGCGACCGCGTCACGCACCGCGGCGGCCAGACTGCGCTCGTCGGCGATATCGACGTGGACGATGTTGCGCCGCAGCGTGGCGACGACATCTTCGGGCTGCGGCACCGGGCCGCTCAGCCAGGGGCGGTATATCTCGACGAGAAGCCATTGACCTTCGACGCGGAAAGCAAAGCTACGGCCATCACCGACCTGCCCGAACCCGCTAGCGAACACCTTGCCGGAGAAGACTCCCAACCACATATCCTCGATAGCAAACTCTGGGTCGGGAAAGTGGCGTTGGGCGGCGACGCTCATGTCGCGACCATACCTCGGCGGTGACCCTTGGTCATGCGCGACGGGCCCGGACCGTGTCCGGCGGTGTTCCCTATGATCGGGCTTCAAGCCGAATACCCCCTCTATACTGGCCACTTCCTGAGTATTCGAGGCTTACCCGGTGCCACCACTCTGCAAACGCAGTGCGTATAACGTTCGTCGGCAGGCCGCTGGCCTGCTATTTTCGTTGGCGCTGCTGGCCGGATGTTCCTCGAAGACGTTCGACGCAGCTCCACCGACGATCGAACCCGCCAAACCAGCGCAATCACCGCCGCTGTCGCAGACTCCCGCAGGTGCAATCCGTCCACTTGACAGTTATCCGCAGGCAGCGATATACGACGGCCGCACAAAACAGCTGGTGATCTTGACCTCCGGGTCAGCCCACAGCGCGGCCGCCAGCATCACGGTGATGGGTGCTCAGCAAACATCTGCACGGGTCATCCAGCTGCCTGGCCCCGCGACCGCGCTGGCCGGCGACGGCACCGGCACGGCATATTTGTCCACACGCGGCGGCTACTTCTCGGTCG
>DAIODV010000368.1:0-3934 GCA_036746615.1 Mycobacterium sp. | reverse complement strand
GCCGTAGGTAGTGGTTTGGCCGTAGGGAATCTCGGTGAGCAATTGCCAGACTCGGCAGGCAATGTCGCTACCGTGCGGGTTGAGTGGCAGATCGAATTCCCGCCGCTCGCCGGCGAAATACTCGGCCAGCTGGGCACTGGTCTCATCGAAACCGCTGTCCACGTGTGGCTCCAGCTGCAGCCCGAATGACTTGCGGTCCGGTCGGGTCCAGTGACCGGAGTAGTACAGCCCGGTCAGGCCGGTATCGTCGCGCACCAGCGTCAACGGCCCGATCGGTGATTCCACGATGACGTGGGCTGCGGTAGACATGGGCTCCTCCGTGGTATCGGAATGGCTATCTACCCGGTAAACGTCTGGTGCGGCCCTTTTGTGAGCTGTTGCGCGAACTCGCGCAGATCGTTCGCAACGATCGCCGGTTGCGGCAAGGCGGGAATGGGTAATAGCGCGTTGCCGGGCCGCGTGATCAGCGAGCCGCGCAATCCGGCGGATTGCGCGCCGATGGTGTCCCAGACGTGGGCGGCGACCAGCATGCAATCCGCCGGAGCCACCGCGAGTTTCTCACACACATGTCGATATACCGCTGGCGCGGGCTTAAACGCGCGGCAGGCCTCGACGCTGAACGTCTGCTCGAAAAAGTGCGCCAGCCCGGCGTGTTCCAGCGCGGTAGGCCCATCCGGATTGGGCGGTGAATTCGTCAGCGTGGCCAAACGAAAGCCGTTGTCGCGCAATACTGTCAGACCATCGTCGACGTCGGGATGGGCTGGCATGGTCAGCATTCTGTCCTTGAGTTCCCGCACGTCGTCGTCAGTGATCGACAGCCTGTGGGTGCTGGCCAACATCTGCAATACGCCCTGGCCAAGGGTGAAGAAATCGACGTAGTGCCCCGAGAGCGTCGCGGTCATCGAATACATGACGAGCTGGTTGAACCACTCCTTCATCGCCTGTGGATCACCGAAAAGCCGCTCGAAAAGCGGTGCTACGGATTCGATATCGATCAGTGTTTCGTTGACGTCAAACACCAGGACGGATGGAGCGGCGATCATCGTTCCATCATCCACGACGAACGGCCGACCACTCAGTCGATGACGACGACCATTTTTCCGCCGGCCCCACCGGCCTCCATGACTCGATGCGCTTCGCGGATCTCGTCGAAGGAGAAAACACGCTCCGGGGCTGCGTTGAGTTGTCCCGCGCTTACCTGCGCTGCGATGTCTTGCAGCGGGACGTCTGACAGCGGAAAGCCCGGGTTGCCAAACACAAAGCTGCCAAAGAACGACCAATTCACCCCGCTTGCCATGCGTAGTAACGGGTTGAAGTCGCCGATTGGATCCAGGCCGCCCAGCCATCCGGCCAGGCAGGCGGTGCCGTCGCGGCGGAGCATGTCGAGCGAGTCCAAAATAGTGCTGTTGCCAACCAAGTCGAGGACCGCATCGATCTGCTTGGCTTCCGCGATGTCGGCCGCCAGCGTTTGTGATTCCAGCTCGACGCGCTCGACACCGAGTGCCTCCAGCATCGCAAAACGCTCACGCTTGCGCGCGGTGGCGATGACGATTGCGCCGGCTGCGACGGCCATTTTGACGGCGGCCTGGCCGAATGACGAAGTCGCGCCGCGGATGACGATGGTCTGTCCCGCGGACAGTTTGAGGTTGCGGAACAAGCAAGTCCACGCCGTAGCAAAGGTTTCCGGCAGCGCAGCCAGCTGAGACCAGGGCAGATCGGAGTTGATCGGGGCGACGTTCGCCGCGCGGACCCGGGTGTATTCGGCGTAGCTCCCGTTGATCGTTCGGCCCAGGCCACCCATGAGCGCTGCTACTTTCGCCCCTACTGGAAACTCGCCGCCTGGGCAGGAGTCGACGAGGCCGACACATTCGATGCCGCTGACTTCCGCGGCCTCGGCCCATTCGCCGCGGCGCATGTGCAGCTCGGCATGGTTGATACCGAAGCCGCCGACTTTGATCACGACCTCGCCGTCCTTGGGCAGCGGTTTGGGGATATCGGTATAGACCAGGCTGTCGAGTCCGCCGAACTTCTCCAACACGATCGCCCGCATGGTTTCTCCGCCCGGTCGTTCGCGGACCACCGCCGGCGCGGTAGGCAGGGCGGGCTGTACCGACGCCGCAACACTCATGAGCTGCCTTCCCTTTGAGGGCTAGATTGGGATACTTCGCCCATTATTATGGGTTAGGCAACCCAGATATGTCCAGCCGGATTTCAGCTCTTGGGCTTGCGACGGCCGGATCCGCGGCGCTTGGCAACTGGTGCAAATGAGCGCACGTATTCGACCGCTGCATTCACCGCTGCGCGCAGTGGCTCCGGGCTATCGCTGAGATACGTGATCATGGCGCCACCCTGATGCGCAGCGACCAGCGCCACCGCGAGGTGTCGTGGATCGGCATCCGGGCGCAGGTCGCCGCGTCGGCGCATTTCGGTGAGCGCGGCGCGAAACAACGCAATCCACTCGTCGTAGCCGGCGGCGAGATCGCCGTGGATTTCGGCGTCGGCTTCGACCAATTCGCTTGCCAGAGAACCGTAGACGCACCCACCCTTGCGGTAGACCGCGTTGATGTCGGCAACGTTCGCGTCGGCCCACGCTTGCAGCGCGTCGAGGCTATCTAAGGAGCCGAGTTTTGGTTGACTGTGAAATTTCTGGACGTCGTCGCAACGTGCACCGATGACATTGCGGGTCAGATCGCGTTTGTCATGGAAGTAGTGCGAGATCTGTGATCCACTGACGGCCGCCGTGTTGCGCACCTCGTCGACGCTGGTTCCGGCCACGCCGCGCTCAAAAAACAGCCGGGCGGCAGCGTCGACGATGCGGGCTCGGGTCGCGCGTCCCTTGTTGGTCAACCGCGGCGTGGCAGCGTCGTTCATGATGCTGCTGGCTTCGCGCGACCAGCGCGGGGACGCCGCGGTGGACGCGGGACACGTTGGGCGGGTTCGGTGGCGAACATGCGCAAATAGTTGACCGCGAATCGCACCGCGTCGGCGTGTGGCCACTCGGCCTGATAGGTGAAGGCCAACGTGCCGCCGCCCTGGTGGGCGCTGACGATGACCAAGGCCAACTTTCGTGGATCGGCATCGGCGACCAGAACACTGCGATCTTTCATTCGCTGAATTGCTTGTTCCAGCAAGTCGATCCACTGCCAGTAGCCGACAGCCAGCGTTTCGCGTACTGCGCTATCGGACTTGCCGAGTTGCCCGGCCAATGCGTGGTAGGTAGGCGTCCCCGAGTAGCCGATGCGTCGCAGGTAGCGCATGTTCAGATCGATCCAGCGCTCGAAGTCATCGAAGGTATCGAGCATCCGAAGCTTGGGCTGGCGGTGAAAGTCCAGCACGACGTTGATTTGGCGTGCGACGACCGCGCGGATCAGCGCGCGCTTGTCGTCGAAGTAGTGGGCGAGTTGCGAGCCACTTACCGACGCGGTCTTGCGTAGTGCGTCCATGCTCAACGCCGACAGACCGTCGCGCAGGATCAGCTCGGCGGCGGCCTTCACGATCCGGTCACGGGTGGCGCGGCCCTTTGCGGTCAAGCGCCGGTCGTCGTGCAGATCGCCAACCATGACGTCAGGCTAACGCGGCGGCACCGCCGTTTATGGGATGTTCAACCCATACAGTGGCGTCTGTGTCGTCAGGCGCCACGATGCACTCTGGCGAGGAAGGCGCGGATCAGCCCGGCCACTTCATCCAGCGCCGACTCCAGCAAGAAATGCCCGCCGTCGAGCAGATGAATCTCGGCGTCGGGCAGGTCGTCGGCGAAGGCCTGGGCACCCGCCGGCCCGAATATTTCGTCGCCGCGACCCCACACCGCAAGCAGTGGCACCTTGCTGGCGCGGAAGTAGTCGTGGACGCGGGGGTATAGCGGCGAGTTGGTCGCATAATCGCGAAACAGCTTGAGTTGCACTTCGTCGTTGCCGGGGCGCGATATCAGTGCATA
>DAIODV010000367.1:0-3940 GCA_036746615.1 Mycobacterium sp. | reverse complement strand
CGCCAAGCCCGGTGTGTCGAACTTGCTGAGCATCCAGTCCGCGGTCACCGGTGTCGGCGTCGACACGCTGGTGCAGGGGTATGCCGGGCGCGGTTACGGCGATCTGAAGAAAGACACCGCCGACGCGGTGGTCGAATTCGTGACCCCGATCAAGGCCAGGGTCGACGAGTTACTCGCGGATCCAGCCGAATTGGAAGCCGTCTTGGCTGCCGGCGCGGCCCGGGCTGAGGACGTCACTGCAAAAACAGTCGACCGGGTCTACGACCGACTCGGGCTCCTGCCGAGACGTCGGTAACAAGATGAGTGAGCCGGCCAAACCAGGGATTCTGGATCGGCTACGGGCGCGGTTCGGTTGGTTTGATCACGCAATGCGCGCCAACGATCGATTCAACGATCGCAGAGGCAACTACTTCGCAGCCGGCCTGACCTACTACACCATTTTTGCGTTGTTCCCTTTGCTGATGGTGAGTTTCAGCGTCGCTGGGTTCCTGCTGTCGCGTCGCCCCGATCTGCTCACCACGATCGACAACAAGGTCTTGGCCGCTGTGCCGGGCGCGTTGGGGCACCAAGTGGTCGACCTAGTCAGATCGGCGATCAGGTCGCGCGCGTCGGTCGGCGTAATCGGCTTGGCCATCGCGGCGTGGGCCGGCCTGGGCTGGATAGCCAACCTTCGGGTCGCACTCAGCGCAATGTGGCAACAGGATGGACATTCGCAAGGATTCCTTCGCACCAAATTCTCCGATCTAGCAACCTTCTTGTCGTCGTTCGTGGCGATTTTCGCCACACTCGCGCTCAGCGCCCTTGCGAGCGCGACGCCGGTGGCCAAGGTGTTGTCGTGGCTGGGTCTCGACAACGCACCCGTGCTGGACGGGATCGTTCGCGCCGTGTCGATACTGGTGTCGGTGCTGTTGTCATGGCTGGTATTCGCCCTGATGATCGCCCGATTGCCCAGGGAGCCAGTCGATTACAAAGCTTCGATCCGGGCGGCGCTCATCGCGGCGATCGGTTTCGAATTGTTCAAGTTAGTCGCGTCGATTTACCTCAAGTCCGTGTTGCACAGCCCGGCAGGCGCGACATTCGGGCCGCTACTGGGCTTGATGGTGTTCGGGTACGTCAGCGCGCGGCTGCTGCTATTCGCCACGGCTTGGGCGTCGACGTCGGCGGATGGCTCGCCCAAGGTGTCGGTGGAGCCGCCCGCACCTGCGGCCATCACTACCCGCGTGCAGGTGAATGACGGCCTCAACGCGCGACAGGCGTTGACCGCTGCGGCAGTGGGAGCCGTTGGGGCGCTGGGCCTTTCCTGGCTGCTTCGGCGCAACAGGTATTAGCTGGCCAGCTTCAGACCGACGATGCATGCGACCGTACCGGCGATGAAGACCAGCTTCATGGCTGACGCTGTCTCGTCGCCGGTCAGCATCGCATAGCCGACGGTGAGCACTGCCCCGATACCGACCCAGACCGCGTAGCTTGTTCCGGTCGGCAGACTGCGCATCGCGATCGCCAGTCCGGTCATCGAAAACACCAGCGCGACAGCGAAAACCGCCGAAGGAAACAGACGCGAGAAGCCGTCGGACTTGTTTAGCGCGGTCGCCCACACCGCTTCCAGAATTCCCGAAGCCACTAACACCAGCCAGGCCATCTTGCACCTTCCCAGCGCCGTCTTGTCGCTGGCCGGGTACGGCGCCCCTCGTCCGGTGTCGGTTGCCGACACTTCCGACGGTAGCAACACTGGCTTAGCGGATGGTCGCAGTGCCGACTGCGACGGTGATGGCGGCGATGAAAATCAAGGTGGTCAGAGCGACGTTGCGAGGTTCGCGCAGGTAGGCGTGTGATCCGATGGCGCCCACCATTACGATTGCGAAGCCGGCAGCGGCGGCCGGAGTCAGAAACGGCGCGATGCCGACCAGTCGGGGAACGAGTATCCCTACTGCGCCGAGCAATTCACACAACGCGGTGACGCGAATCACCGGCACCGGAAACGGCGCGACACCGGTTTGCCCACTGGCGACGAGCTTTTCCTTGGACTGGCTGATCTTCGCTGCGCCCGATCCCGCGAAGACGGCGGCCAGGAGTACCTGCAAGGTCCACAGCAGTGCGTTCATCGTGATCTCCCAACTTCGATGGCGGTTCACATGTATGACGCAGTGCCGCAGCACAATGTGACAGCGCGGCGCTCAGGATTCGGTCAGATACCGCTGCACGGTCGGGCCGACCCAACCGACCACATCGTCTATCGCGGTTGACGCGATCGGCTCGAGCTTGAGTTGGTAACGCGCGAAAGCCAACCCGGCCAAGTGGCTGGCCACCAGCTCGACGCGCAACTCGGCATCGGCAACCCCGAACTCCGCGGCGATCCGCCGGGCGACCGGTCCGGCGATGGTGTCGTGCAGCACCTGTCTGGCCTGAGGCTGGATAGCGGCTGATCGCCATAGCGTCAGGAACGGCTCATAGACACCGCCCTCGTCCCAGTGCTGCAGGAAACGACGTACCAGTCGCTCGCCGACATCGTCGGGCCCCTCGTCGAGCAGTGTGGCCAACTGGTGCAGCGGGTGCTCGGGACCGGTCAGCGTCGATGCGCTGAACAAACCTTCCTTGCTGCCGAAGAAGTAATAGACCATTGCGACATCCACTCCGGCGTCCGCGGCGATCGCGCGCACGGTGGCGCGCTCGTACCCGTCGCGCATAAATCGCTCGCGGGCGACGTCGATGATCCGCTGCCGACTCTGCTGGCCGGTGCGCCACCGACCGGGACGCCGAGCCTCTGACATGCATAGAAGCATACTTCAACACCCGTTGACGTTATAGCTTCTGGCGGCGTAGCGTTGTTCTTCAACGGGAGTTGAAGTATCAGAAGGGAAGGAGTTCGACATGGTTGCGGAGACACGGCAACGACGACTGTGGTGGCGGCATCTGATCTCGGTTCTGATCGCCCCGGTCACCATGACGGTGGTGATCCCAGCGCTAATCCTCGACTGGGCTCGCCTGCCCGATTATGGTTCGCCGCTGATCGCCGGACTGGCGGCCGTCGGCGGCCTGTTGATCGCCGGAGGACTCAGCCTGCTGGTCTGGACAGTGCTTCTGTTCGACCGCGAGGGCGAAGGAACCCTTGGTGTGGGCAAGGTGCTCGGAGAACCGATCCACCTCGTCGTGCAGGGCCCGTACCGGCATGTGCGCAACCCGATGATCAGTGGCGTGCTCGCCATCCTGCTCGGCGAGGCGGCTGTGGCGGCGTCAGGTGGGCTGCTGCTGTGGTTTGCGATCTTCTTCGCCTGCCTTGCGACTTTCATCCGATTCTGGGAAGAACCCCATCTCGCGCAGCGCTATGGCAGCGAGTACGTCAACTACCGGCAAAACGTCCCAGCCTGGTTCCCTCGAATTTCGGCGTGGACGCCAGGCACGTAGGCGCTAATCATCCACCAGCCAGTCACCGTCCACCATGACGCGGGCGACATGCAGATCTCCATCGAGCACAACAAGATTGGCATCAGAACCGGGGCGTAGGTTGCCGACATCGCCCAGGCCGAGTGCTCGGGCCGGTGTGGTCGAGGTCATCTGTACCGCAGCAACCAGCGCCGCGTCGCGGTCTGGGCCGAGGTCGGCCGCGGCGCGGAAGAGCTGATCCATCGTCGCGGTGCTTCCGGCGATCGTCGACGTTCCGCGCACGCGCGCAACCTGCCCGACCACCTCGATCTGCACTGTGCCGAGCTGAAATTCGCCGTTGCCTAATCCTGCGGCCGCGGTGGCGTCGGTGACCAACGCCACCCGGTCGGCTCCTGCCGTCTCCATTACCGCTCGCTGCATCGCTGGATGCACGTGCACGCCGTCGGCAATCAACTCGACGGTCACCCGGGCATCCTCCAGCAACGCGAGCGCGGGGCCCGGTTCGCGGTGATGCACAGCCCGCATCGCGTTGAATAGGTGGGTGCCGACCGTCGCCCCG
>DAIODV010000366.1:3576-3966 GCA_036746615.1 Mycobacterium sp. | reverse complement strand
GGATCTGGCCACCGAGCCCGAGCGCTACGCCAAGCGGCTGGCCTCGACGATGCCCCAGATGCAAGAGTTCTACGACGCCGCGTTCCCGTTGCTGAACGATGTCATCGCGTACTGCGACAAGTACCCGTTGGACGACCTGCCGGACGACGCGAAAACTCTGATGCACATCATGCAGTCGTTGGTTATGGTGTCATTCCCGATCGAGGCGTGGAAACAGCCGCGCGTGCCCGACAGCGGCGCGGCCTGGGTCGAATTGATCAGGGAGCCGGTGATTTAACTCGTGCTGACGCTCAAGGCTGCTGGGCTGCTCGACGTCGATGCCGGCGAGATTGTCTCGCCGGGCATCCTGCGGATCGAGGAAGACCGGATCGTCGGCGTGGGCGGCGCACC
>DAIODV010000366.1:437-3566 GCA_036746615.1 Mycobacterium sp. | reverse complement strand
TGGACATGGAGGTCAATCTCCTGATGGGCGGGCGCGGGGAGAAACCCGGGCTGTCCCAGGTTCAGGATGATCCGCCGACTCGGATGTTGCGTGCCGTGGGCAACGCCCGTCGGACGCTGCGTGCAGGGTTCACTACCGTGCGCAACCTCGGCCTGTTCGTCAAGACCGGCGGTTATCTGCTCGACGTCGCTCTCGGGAAGGCCATCGACGCAGGCTGGATCGACGGCCCGCGGGTAGTACCCGCCGGACACGCGATCACGCCGACGGGCGGCCATCTGGATCCGACGATGTTCGCCGCGTTCGCCCCGCATGTGCTCGATTTGACTGTGGAAGAGGGCATCGCCAACGGAATTGACGAGATCCGCAAGGCCGTGCGGTATCAGATCAAGCACGGCGCCGAGCTGATCAAGGTCTGCTGTTCCGGTGGCGTGATGTCGTTGACGGGACCGCCTGGCGCGCAACACTATTCGGATGAGGAGCTGCGGGCGATCGTCGACGAGGCGCATCGGCGCGGGCTGCGAGTCGCTGCACACACCCACGGCGCCGACGCAGTCAAACATGCGGTTGAAGCAGGGATCGACTGCATCGAGCACGGCTTCCTGATCGACGACGAGGCCATCGCGACGATGGTCGAGCACGGCACCTTCCTGGTCTCGACCCGGCGCCTGGCCGAGGGCATGGACGTCTCCCACGCCCCGCCCGAGCTGCAGGCCAAGGCCGCCGAGATGTTCCCGAAGTCGCGCACCTCGATCCTGGCCGCTTACGAAGCCGGGGTGAAGATCGCGGTGGGTACCGACGCGCCGGCGATCCCGCACGGTCGCAACGCCGACGAGCTTGTCACGCTGGTCGATTGGGGTCTGCCGCCGCTGGCCGTGCTGCGGGCGGCGACGGTCACGGCGGCGGAATTGATCAACGCCACCGATCGCGGCAAGCTCGCCGAAGGTTTGCTCGCCGACGTCATCGCTGTACCCGGAGATCCGTTGTCCGACATCGGCGTTACCCAGAAGGTGGGCTTCGTGATGAAAGGCGGCAAGATCTATGCCAACACGAACTGACGACCTGGTCGAGATCCAGCAGCTGCTGGCGCGCTATGCGGTCACCATCACGCAGCAAGACATCGAGGGGTTGGTGAACGTCTTCACAGCCGACGGCACCTACAGCGCCTTCGGCGAAACCTATTCGCTGGACCGGTTTCCGGTGCTGGTCGACGCCGCGCCCAAGGGGTTGTTCATGACGGCCACCCCGGTGATCGAGCTGAGCGGTGATACCGCCACCGGGACACAACCGCTGTGCTTCATCGACCACGCGAGCCACGACATGCGGATCGGGTACTACAACGACACCTATGTGCGCACAGCTGACGGCTGGCGATTGAAAACCCGTGCGATGACGTTCATTCGGCGCAGCGGCGCCCACGACTCGGGGCGGCCGCACGCAGTGGGCAGGCCTCCTGCGTGAAGGTCGAGCAGTTCCGGACGGACTTGCGGGCCTGGCTCGACGAGCATGACCTGACCCCCGGGCCGGACCACTCGCTGGAAGGCCATATCAAGCAGCTCGCCCGAGTGCACGCCGCGCTCTACGAGGCCGGCTGGATGCGATATGGGTGGCCCGAGCAGGTCGGCGGATTAGGCGGGCCCGCAATGCTTCGCGCGATCGTCGGCGAGGAAGTGGTCGGCCGCCGCCTGGCCGAGCCGGGTCCTTACTCGATGGTTGAAGTGCTCGCACCCACGATGATCGATTACGCGCCGGCAGAACTCGCAGCGGAGATGGTGCCGCGGCTGCTCAGCGGTCGCGAGCAGTGGTGCCAGGGCTTTTCCGAGCCGGGCTCGGGCAGCGACCTGGCGTCGTTGACCACCCGCGCCGTTCCCCACGGCGACGACTGGATTGTCAACGGGCAGAAGGTCTGGACCAGCTTTGCTCAGTACTCCACCCGCTGCGTCCTGCTCACCCGCACCGCACCCGGCCACGACGGAATCACCGCGTTCTTCGTCGACCTGGATACGCCGGGCATCACCATTCGGCCGCTGCGCACGATGCACGGCGTTGATGAATTCTGCGAGGTCTACTTCGACGATGTGGTGGTGCCTGCGGCACGCATGCTCGGCCAACCGGGCGACGGCTGGCGGCTGGCGATGGACCTATTGCCCTACGAGCGATCCACCTGCTTCTGGCAGCGCATCGCCTACCTCTACGCGCGCTTCGACGAACTCATTGGCGAAGCACCCGATCCCGACGAATACGACCTCGGCGCAGCCTATCTCGCGCTGCACACACTGCGCTGCCGGTCTTGGGCCACCCAACACCGGCTGGCGAACGGCGAACCGCTGGGGCCGCAGACCTCGATCGACAAAGTATTGCTAGCTACCGCCGAGCAGCGACTCTATGACACCGTGCGCGACGTGCTGCCCGGCACACTCGAGCTCGACGACACGCCATGGCGATCCGAGTACCTCTATTCGCGGGCGGCGACCATCTACGGCGGCACCGCCGAGATCCAGCGCAATATCATCGCCCGCCGGCTCTTGGATCTGGGCAAGGATTGAGCGTGGATACCGAGTCCTTGCATCTGCTGGAAGACGCGTTGCGCAAGACCATGACCGCGGCGTCGGGTCGCGAACTCGACGAGGCATTGGCGGATTTGGGCTGGCTGGAAATGCTCGACGAAATGCCCGAAACCGCAATTCCTTTGGTGTTTCGGCTACTCGGTGAGACCGGTGCTCATGCGCCGGTGCTCAACGACGTCGTGCTGCGCGCCGCTGGACGCGACGGCGGCACTACCGTGCCGCTACCCTTCGCGGGCGGCTCCTGGATCGTCTGGGAACGCACCGACCAAGCCACCTCGGCCCTGGGCGACGACCTGCCAATACATCGCGTGCCCCAAGGCGATTCGCTACCACTTGCCGCCGGCCGCCACGCGCTGGGCTGGTGGCTGGTGGGCGCCAGCCGTACCATGCTGGCGCTGGCGCGTCAGCACGCATTAGACCGCACGCAATTCGGAAGGCCCGTCGCGTCATTCCAAGCCATCCGGCATCGGCTGGCCGAGACCTTGGTCGCAGTCGAGGGTGCGGAGGCCACGCTCGTTGCCGCCGCCGCTGAGCCCGACGAGCTGAGCTTTCTGTTCTCCAAAGC
>DAIODV010000366.1:0-427 GCA_036746615.1 Mycobacterium sp. | reverse complement strand
AGCCGCGGCTGGCCAGGCGGCGTTGACCGCGGCGCGGCACTGCCAGCAGGTGCTTGGCGGTATCGGGTTCACCGCCGAGCACGAGATGCACCGCCACGTCAAGCGTTCGCTGGTGCTGGATGGCCTGTTGGGCAGTGCACGCGAACTGACGCGGGAGGCGGGAACAGCACTGCGCGCCACGGGGTTTGCGCCGCGGCTGACCAATCTCTAGTTGCGGGGCAGGCCCAGGATCCGCTCGGCGATGATGTTGCGCTGGATTTCCGATGTCCCGCCGGCGATGGTCGCGGCGAAGGTGCGAAAGTAGCGATCGAACCAGCTGCCGTAGTGGGAATCCAAGTTCAGCGAGGCGAACGGCCCTGTGATGGCGGGATGAACGAGGCCTTCAGGCCCTTGAGCGCGCAGCGCGTGCTCGGTCGCGGTTTGTACC
>DAIODV010000365.1:0-3980 GCA_036746615.1 Mycobacterium sp. | reverse complement strand
GGACGCCACCAACTTGGTGTCGTTCCCAGCGCCCGTTTTCGCGATCTGCTGCATGGTGGCCGTCAGGTCGGCAATCGAGGGGCTCGACGCACCCGACATCGACGGGGTCGACGCGTCACTCATAGTGGTCCTTTCGCAATAACGCTCTCATGCGGTTGGACCCGGGCCCGCCGAGCAGGTGAGCCCGGATCCGTGCGACGGCTCAGAAGCCCCCGGCCAGTTGGTGATCCTGCGATGCGGTCAGGCCCTGACGGTCAACCGCCTGCTGCTGGGTGCCTTGCATGTCCAGGATCAGCTGGTCCAGCTGCTGGGAGATCGACTGGTGGGTGGTCTGCAAGGCGGTGGCAGCCTCACCCTCGTAGACGCCGGACAGCGCGTTGAACACCTTGGCGACGTCCTCACGCAACGCCATCGCGTCGTTGAGGGCCTGCTTTATCCCATCGAGCGCGTCGTAGTTCGCTCCGTACTGATAGAGGATGGTGTCAGACATTTTTTCTGCCTTTCTATTCAGAATCCAGGTTGGCGAGCGCCGTCATGTTGCTCTTGCCGGTGTCGGCGACCTGGGTCAGCCGATTGACGATCGCGTTGAAATCGTCGTCGTATTGCGCCATCTTCTGTGCGAAAACGCTCGCCTGGTTGCCCAGCCATGAGCTCGACGTCATCTGCTGGGTGATGTCTTGCATGTTTCGTCCCAGCTGACGGGCGCTGTTCATCGCGTCATCGATTTGAGTTATCTTCGCGTGAGCATCCGCGGGGGTAAGACTGGTTTGACTCATTTTGTCTGTCTCTCCTTCGTGTTGGTTACTTCCCGACATGGCAGAAGTCGTGAGGATCTATACGTCCTCCCATCTTTCGGCGCATAGCCCGATGAGCTGGCCGACGGCTTGGGCGATCATGTGATCGGATCCCGCCTTCAAGGTGATCCACAGCTCCCCGGTGGGTGAGGCGGACGGGGCAGCGACAATCCGCCCCCGTTTGGTGTAGAAAACCGCGACCGCAGCGGGGCACCGCGAAATGCGGTCCTCGTCACGGGCGAGCGGGTTGTACACGATTTCGCTGAATGCCATGCGCGCCGATAATGCAGAGCCGAGCAGCATCGCCGAACGTGGCTCGATGCCCTGCGCGCGGATCTGATCGGCCAGTTGTGGTGCGTCACCGGCTCCGTCGAGGCATTCCGTCATGGCTTCAAGAGGGGCGCCGACGGGCTCGATTCGCGCGGGCTCCATCCGCGGAAGTTCGGCCAACAGGGCATGCGTCGCCGCCCGCAGTTCGGCGCCATGCCCGATTGTGCGCAGCACGAACTCATTTCGCACTCGCCGTGCGAGCACACCCAACGAACCCTGCCGCACGGTCGACACCCGAGTGATGCCTTCGGGCGTGACCGTCCGCATGGCCAGCTCACGATCAGGTCGGTGCAGTGCTCGCACCAGAGACGCCAAATCGGGGGCCACCGAACCGTCGGCGATCAGGCCGCGCGCCATCAACGCGCGGGTGGCACGGTCAAATGCGGCATGGAGTGCGTCGGTTGGGTCATGACGCGGTCGCACCGCGAGAACTGTTGGGAAATCCCCGACTTCGGTCCGTGCCCCGACGACCTGCAGCTCGTCGTCGGTCAGCGCATATTGCGCCATCAACGCGGTACTCATTGGCGGGCCCGCCCGTCGGCGCCGATGACGGGTGGCGACACCCCCGCGTCTGAGAGCTGTCCGACCACAGGCTCGGGTTGCTCGGCGAAGACTTCCGGTTCGGGTTCGTCGGCCGTGACGAGCTCATCGAACAGGGCCGAGCTGGGTCCCCAGCTGACGTTGGACACCGTGAACTCTGCCTGGTGTGCTGCGGGCTGCCATGACGGCCCGGAATCGGACAGGCTCGAGCCTGCCTCGCCGCCGCCTTCCAATGTTCCTGCGGGCCGGGTCGATTCGTATTCCCGGCTGTCGCCGCGACCATATGCCGCCATCGGCGCGTAGCCAGCACCCATGCCGCCCATGCCCCCGACGCCCGTCTGCCCCCTGCTAAAAGCATTGCGTTGCAGATGCTTTGGATCAGAACTGGTTTTGACGTCGGGGGCTGTCCAGGCCGAGAGCGGCATCGGCGCCGGGGCTACCGCGCCACCAGCTCCGGCGCCAACCTTCCCCTCACCGCCGGCTGACGGCTGGTCGGTCGCCGGCGTTGCGCCACCGGATCCTGCATCGGGAAGCGGCTGGTCCCATGGCTGGGCCAGCGCCGATGCCGCGTCTTCGTATTGCCGCATCACCGTCGCGGCGTTGGCTTGGTCAGCCCGGGCTGCCTCGTCGAACTCCGCGAAGTTGCCGTTGAGGATCGCGCCGTTGGCGGCGAGTGAGGCCATCATGTCTTGCATGTCCTTGGCCTGCACGGCCTCTGACACACTCGGCATCGCCATCACCGCTTCGGTATTGGCCACCGCAGCCTCCTCGGCACGTTGGCCATTGGTCGCCGCAGCCAGGCTCATGTCGCGCAGCCACTTGCCGAATGCTTCGAGTTTTCGTACCGCGGCGGCGGAACCCTCGCTCTCCCAAGCGGTTTTGAGCCGTTCAACCATTTTGTCGTAGTCGGCGGACACAGCCGCGAACTCGTTGGCTATCCGCACCCAAGCCGCCCCGGCTCCGCCGACCGAGGCAGGGCCCGGACCGTCGGTGAGGTCGCGCGCCAGCTGGACAGTGCTGCGTGACTCCCACACAACGTTGGTGAAACCCATGCCCGGCCCTTCGTTCAGTTCGCCGTCTGCAAAGAGCTAGACCGCGACACCTTGGTCGGCTGCGGCGACATTGCCGGCATGTGTCCGCAGCGTCCCCGAAACCTCCCGAAGCTGCTGCTGACCCTGATCCGCGGCCTTGCTAAATGAGGCCTTTACCTCGTTCAAGGTCGCGGCCACCCGCTGGGAGACCTCATCGCGCGCGGACGCCTCCACGTTGAGGTTGAGTGCCTCGCTGTCCATCACCGTCCGGATGCGGTCTGCGAGTTCGCCCAGTTGGCCGCTGGCGTCGCTAACCTCGCCTGGCCTAATCAAGAGACTTTCGCCGTTGTCCATCTGCTGCTCCTAACTCAGATTCGTAACTCGATATCGGGTGTTTCGTTGGGATCGACTTCACCAATTACCGGCGGGGGCACCGTGTTCCGGTTCCCGACGACTTTTTCGCCCTGGTCGCTGGTATGCAGATACGAGGCTGCGGTATGTGCGCCTCCGGCGCCGTTGGCGTGTGCTGCAAGCGGGGCGCCCATCATCCCGGCGCCCGACATGGGCATGCCGCCCGCCGCCGGACGAGGTGCGGCCGGCATCGCGGTGCCCGAACTCTGTGCAGCGGCGGGCATCATCGGCGGTGTCACCCGCGACGCGAGCGCCCCGCTGGCGGCGGTGGCGCCGCCAGCGGGGGAGACCGATCCGGCCGCGCCGCCGGACTTCAGTGCGGCCGCAGCGCCGGCGGCCGCGGCGGCACCACCCGTGGAATTGGCTCCGGCAAGGGTTCCCGGTGTGGCCCCAGTGACGGCCGGGCTACCACCCATGCCGGCAGCGCTGGCAGCGCTCATCAGCGGCGAAATGCCTTGGGTAGCGGCGTACATCAGCGGCGAAAGCGCGTTCATGCCGCCCGACGATCCAACCAGTGGACTCATCGCCGCGGCGGCTGACGCACCGAGGTGGGGCGCGGCGGTCACGGCGACCGGAGCACCCAGCGCCGAGACGGCGCTCGCTTGGGCCGCCAAGGAGCTTTGCAACTCTGTCATGACCGCGGCCGCCTGGGTCACCGCCTGGTTCGCGGCTGCGATGACCGCCGCCCATCCCCACGGAAAGATGATGTTGGGGCCGATGGCCGCCAACGTCGCCAAGAACTCGTTGATGATCGCGATCAATTGCGTTTGCGCCTGACCGACGTCGGCCACCGCGGCCGACAGACTGTTGCTCAGCCCGCTCGCCTGGGCGGCGACCTCGGTGCCGTTGGCCAGTGCGGCACCGGTTTTGGCGC
>DAIODV010000364.1:703-3986 GCA_036746615.1 Mycobacterium sp. | reverse complement strand
CGCCGGCTCCTCAGCTCATCGTCGCCTTCACCCGCTCCGGCCGGAACGGCGTCTGGCGCAGGCGCACGCCGATCGCATCGTATACCGCGTTGCTGATCACCGCCGCCGTGGGGCACGTGGACGGTTCGCCGGCGCCGTAGGAAGGGTTGTAGCAGGACGTCTCGAGCGGAAATTCGTAGCCGCAGCCATCTCGCACTGTCAGCGGGGACGTGAGCGAAATCCGGAAGTCCGGCTTGCTCTTGTCAGCCCCGTCGATCCTGACGAACGCGAACTGCGCGTTGTGGGTCCAGCTCTTGGGATTGGCCAGCGTCTGGTCGACCATCGCCGTGAACGCGTCGTCGCCGCCGAACGCTGTGGGCTCCAGACCGTTTTCGACTTCGACGGTGTATTTGAAGACTTTGGCCGTGCCCTGACCGATCTGGGGGGTGCCGCCGGGGACCACATGCCAGGTCTTGTTGCCGGCATCGGTGTATGGACCGCCGTTGGGCAGCATTCCGGTGGGCAGGCTGGCGTCGAACTGGGCCAGACCGCGCGGCGGCGCGTCGATGATCGACGTCCCCACCGCCCCGATCTTCGGCGGCCCCTGGACGGGATCCCCCGAGGCCGGCGCGTGCGCGCTGGTCCCCGTCACGGTCTGGTAGATCACCACCGCGGTGACGGCCATCAGCACCGGCAGCGCGTAGGCGCGCCAGCCGTACGTCGACACAAAGCGTCCAAGCCAGCTCTGCTTGCGCCAGCGTCCGCTATCCCGATTCGACCGCGCCCGCCCCGAGCCCCAGGCCAGGGGATCCCGCTGGGCCCGCAGCGGTTCGCGCCAGTCGTCGCGAAGTACCGGTACCCGGGCGCCCCCTCGCCGATCCGGGTCGTAGGTCATTTCCTCAGGATGGCACATTTCCTGTTTGCGACGCCGCTAGCTGGGGCTCTCGGCGTGCCAGCAGGTAATGGTGTGCCGACATTCACGGCATGGATGGCGGCCCCTGACGCGAGTGGGTAGTAGTGTCGTTGCGATTAGCTACACCAGCGCTTACACATTTGACGACGACCAGATTGAGGACGTGATGAGCGATCTCGCCAACGCCGCCGGAGGGGGTGCGGTCAAGCTGGGCGGCAGCAATCGGCAAGCGAAGACGCCCGGCACCCCCACTCGGCGCGGCAACCGGCTGCCCCGTGACGAGCGTCGCGGTCAACTGCTCATCGCAGCCAGCGAGATTTTTGTCGACCGGGGCTATCACGCCGCCGGCATGGACGAGATCGCCGAACGGGCCGGCGTCAGCAAACCCGTTCTCTACCAGCACTTTTCAAGCAAGCTGGAGTTGTACTTGGCGGTCCTGGCCCGACACGTCGAGAATCTGGTGTCGGGCGTGCGCCAAGCGCTGCGCACCACCACCGACAACAGGCAGCGGTTGCGTTCAGCGGTCCAGGCGTTCTTCGATTTCATCGAGCACGACGGCCAGGGCTACCGGTTGATCTTCGAGAACGACTACGTCACCGAGCCCCAGGTCGCGGCGCAGGTGCGGGTAGCCACCGAAGCATGCGCCGACGCGGTATTCGACTTGATCAGTGCCGATTCGGGGCTGGACCCGCATCGTGCCCGCATGATCGCAGTAGCCCTGGTCGCGCTGAGCGTCGACTGCGCCAGGTACTGGTTGGACACCGATCGCCCGATCTCGAAAGACGACGCCGTCGACGGCACCGTGCAGTTCGCTTGGGGCGGACTCTCACACGTGCCGCTTACCCGCTCCTAGCCGCGCTGCTACCCAGTCCGAACCCGACCCTTCGCGCGTCCGCGACGCCGATTTCGACGTAGGCAATCTTGGCGGCGTGAACCAGGAAGCGACGGCCCTTCTCGTCGGACAGGCTCAGCAGGTTGGAATCCTTGGCCAGCGCGGCGGCGACAAGTTCTTCGACTTCGCTTTGCGTTTGCGCACTGCTGAAGACCAACTCGCGCGGGCTGTCCGTGATACCGATCTTGACCTCCACGTCGGCCCCTTCCCATTCGTTCCCTGGTGATCGTTGGAAATCGTTCTCCAGCAAGCAGGCTAGTGGAACGGCCTGACCGGTGCTGAAAGCCGGTCGGCACCAAGCATTCCCTGACGTGGCCGACCCAGCCGCCGTTGGCAAATCGTGACCTGACACGCCCCGCACGCCATGACCATCGGCCTGCCCACATCGATAACATCTGCACCATCAGCACCACGAATTACTTGGATCGCGATATCCAGGACTACCCAGACGAGATCACCGTCGACGACATCTACGCCGACGGCGATGAGTTCGCGCCCGCCGATCAGCGCTGGCGTCCGATCGCGGCGATCGCCGGAATCGTCTTCGTACTCGCAGTGATCGCCACGGTCGTGATCCTCAACGGCGGCGACAGCGCCTCGACCTCGGCGACCGTGGTGGTGACGCCACCTCGAAGCGCCGCACCGCGGCCCAGCTTGGTGCCGGCCCTGCCGCCAGAGACGGTCACGACCGTCACACCGCCGCCGCGACAGCCCAGCCCGACGGCCACCAGCACTGCACCAATCGAGACTCCCCCGCCCGCCGCGGTTCCCTCAGTGGCACCCGACGTGGCCGCTCGCACGTTTGTCTACCGAGTCACCGGCAGCAAGGCGCTGTTGGATCTGGTGACCGTCGTCTACACCGATGCGACGGGCGCAGCCCAGACAGACTTCAACGTGTCGCTGCCGTGGTCGCGAACGGTGGTCGTGAATCCGGGGGTGCAGATCAGGTCCGTCATGGCGACGAGCCTGACCGGTCATCTCAACTGCTCGATCACCGACGGCGTGGGTCAGCCCGTCGCGATGTCGACCAGTAACGCGATGATCGCGACCTGCAGCCGCTAGGCCAGACCCAGCTCGCGCATCCGCTCGTCGTGTAAGCGCTGCAGCCGGTCGAACAATCCGGCCAACTGCGTGAGACCTTCGGTTCTCGATACCACCAGGTCGACCAGTTCGTCATGCTCGGCCAACACGTACTGGGCCTGGGTGATCGCTTCGCCGAGCAGACGTCTCGACCACAAGGCCAGTCGGCTGCGCTGCCGGGCGCTCTTGGTCACCGCGGCCCGGACCTCGGCGACGACGAACTGGGAGTGTCCGGTCTCCGACATCGTCGCGCGGGCCCTGGAACCGGTGGCCGAGACGGCGACCGCCGCGGCCTAATGCGGCTGTTGAGGTTTTGACCTCCCCCGGGCCTGGGTAGGCCCCAGGGCAGAGGGAGGACCGGCCGGGGGGTTCACCTCTACCCCGACGTTTAGCAACTGCGCGGGTGACGAACAACAAAT
>DAIODV010000364.1:0-693 GCA_036746615.1 Mycobacterium sp. | reverse complement strand
CGACATTGTCGCGCGGACGACGTCGGCGACGTCGTCGGGCAAAGTATCGGCGATCTGCAGATAGAAATCGGCGGCCAGCGAGTCACCGACATACGTCTTGACCAACGCTTCGAGCCAGGTGCTCGGCGTGGTCAGCCGGTGATAGCTGTCGAGCGCGGAGGCGTATTTCGAAATCGCGGCGAGCACGTCGACACCCCGGCTTTCCAGGGCGTCGTGCAGCAGCTCGTAGTGGCCCATCTCGGCTGCCGCCATGCTGGCCATCGATATCCGCCCGCGCAGGTCTGGTGCCATCCGCGCTTCGTCGGTGAGCCGGTAAAAAGCCGCCACCTCGCCGTAGGCCAACACCGCGAATAATTCGTTGATCCCAGGGTGATCCGCCGACAGCCGTGCGGGGGGATCGGGCAGCTCGTCTGCGCCCGAAAGCGAGGCCATGCCAACACTCTATGTGACCCACGGGAGCGCGATCGCCGGCCGCGGCGGCCGACCAGCTATGATCGATGCAGGTATTGGCAGTAGATCCTTACCGCTGCTACCGGCGAAATGTGTGTGCACGCAGTTGGTCCGCCTAATGAGCGCAGGGCCCGCGAATCGGCAACGTATTCGACAGTCAACTGGTGCGCACGTGACCGCAACGATTGACTAACCGAATACGACACCGAAAGGCATCGCGTTTCACGCATGACCCCATTAATC
>DAIODV010000363.1:0-4025 GCA_036746615.1 Mycobacterium sp. | reverse complement strand
GCGCAACGGCCGAGCGGACCGAGGGCGCGGCCACCGCGGCGGCCTTGTCGGCGACTTCGACGTTGATCAGCACCTGCGGCAGAGTGTGCATCGCCGAAGCCAGCTCGGTCAGCGACGAGCCGGTCTGCGCCATCCGCGACATCAGGCGTAGCCCAACGAGGATGCCATCGCCGGTGGTGGCCAAACCCGGCAGCACGATGTGGCCGGATTGCTCGCCGCCGAGGCTGTAGTCACCGGATCGCAGCTCTTCCAGGACATAGCGGTCACCGACGCTGGTGGTGCGAACGCTGACACCAGCCGCGCGCATCGCCAGGTGCAGACCGAGGTTGCTCATCACGGTCGCGACCAGGGTGTTGTTGGTCAGTTCGCCGGCTTCCTGCATCGCCAGCGCCAGGATCACCATGATCGCGTCGCCGTCGACGACCTCACCGGCGGCATCGATCGCCAGGCACCGGTCGGCGTCCCCGTCGTGGGCCAAACCTAGGTCGGCCTCGTGATCGAGGACCGCCGATCGCAATGCGTCAAGGTGGGTCGACCCGCACCGGTCGTTGATGTTAAGCCCGTTGGGCTCGGCGTTGATCGCGATCACCCGGGCCCCGGCCGCGCGGTAGGCCCGCGGTGCGGCCACCGAGGCCGCGCCGTGGGCGCAGTCGACGACAACGGTCAGTCCATCGAGTCCGGCGGTGCCGGCCTTGCCGACCTGGCGCACGTAACGGTCCAGCGCGTCGTCGGCCTCGATCACCCGTCCAAGCTCTGCGCCGACGGGACGCAGCCCAGGACCTTCGGCGACCAGATCCTCGATATCGTCCTCGGTAGCGTCGTCGAGTTTGTGCCCGCCGGGCCCAAAGATTTTGATGCCGTTGTCGGGCATCGGGTTGTGCGATGCGGAGATCATCACCCCGAAGTCGGCATCGTAGGCGCTGGTCAGATAGGCGACCGCCGGGGTCGGCAGCACCCCGAGTCGCAGCGCGTCAACGCCTTCGCTGGCCAGACCGGCGATCACCGCCGCTTCCAGCATCTCGCTACTTGCGCGCGGATCACGGCCAACCACTGCGACACGTCGGCGTGCGCCGCCCGGGTCGCTTAGCCGTCGAGCAGCCGCGCCGCCCAGCGCCAGCGCCAGCTCGGCGGTCAACTCGCGGTTGGCGACCCCACGGACACCGTCGGTGCCGAATAGTCGACCCATGCGGACAAACCTCTCACAGTTGGTGACCGCGCACACGCGTGACATGGGGAATGCCCGTAGTGCCACCCAACTGAAACGCGGCCGTGATTGCCGCCGGGATCAGCGCTTGCTGTACTGCGGCGCCTTGCGAGCTTTCTTCAGGCCGTACTTCTTGCGCTCGGTGGCGCGGGGGTCGCGGGTAAGGAAGCCGGCCTTCTTCAGTGCGGGCCGGTCCTCGGGCGAAACCAGGATCAATGCCCTGGCGATCGCCAGGCGCAACGCGCCGGCCTGCCCGGACGGGCCGCCACCATCGAGGTGGGCGAAGATGTCGAAGCTTTCCACCCGGTCGACGGTGACCAGAGGCGCCTTGATCAGCTGCTGGTGCACCTTGTTGGGGAAGTAGGCCTCCAGGCTGCGGCCGTCGAGGTCGAATTTGCCGGTGCCGGGCACCAGACGCACCCGTACCACGGCCTCCTTCCGGCGGCCGACCGTTTGGATCGGACGCTCGATGACGAAGGAGTCCTCCCGCTTCGTCGGCGCGGCGGCCTCGGTCACTTCGGCGACTACCGCTTCGGGGGTCTCCGCGGCTTCGGTGGTTTCGGTTTCTGCGGTCTCTGTTCCTGCGGTCTCGCTCATTGGGCCACCTGCTTGATCTCGTATGTAACCGGCTGCTGGGCGGTGTGGGGGTGCTGCGAGCCGGCGTAGACGCGCAGCTTGCGCTTGATCTGGCGGCCGAGCTTGTTCTTCGGCAGCATGCCGACGATCGCCTTCTCCACTACCCGGTCGGGGTGCTTCTCCATCAGCTCGCCGATCGTGCGTTTCCGCAGGCCGCCGGGATAACCCGAGTGGCGGTAAGCCAGCTTCTTGTGCAGTTTGTCGCCGCTCATGGCGACCTTCTCGGCATTGATGACGATGACGAAATCGCCACCGTCGACATTGGGGGTGAATGTCGGCTTGTGCTTGCCACGCAGCAGGTTGGCTGCCGCGACGGCAAGGCGGCCGAGCACCACGTCCGTGGCGTCGATGACATACCACGCACGCGTGGTGTCACCCGCCTTCGGCGCATAGGTAGACACAGCGCTTACTACTCCTTCTCTGGGCCGCTTCGCGGGTACGGATCCCGGTGTGACCCGGGTGCCGGTCAGGCGTCCACGGCAAGGGAGTGTCTCGGCGACCGACGTTGACCCGAGTCCCGGCGTACCGCACGCCAACGGTGCAGCTTACCGGGCGCCATCCACGCAGGTCAAAATGCCCATCTTTGCAGTTGCGGGCAACGCTCAGCTAACCAACTATAGTCCGGCTATACCAACTATAGTACAGTTAAGCCAACTATTATTGGCCTGATGGAGCCCTAGATGCAGTTAAACCGCCCTTTCGCGACCGTTACGCCCACGCTTGACGGCGATGTGCTGGCGGTACTGGCAACGCACGACAGCACATTCACCACAGGCCAAATCCATCGCATCCTCGACGGCTTTTCCGAGGAGGGCATACGCAAGGTTCTCACCAGACTGGCGGCGCAAGGCGTGGTCCTCGCCGACCGGGTCGGTAACACGTTTGCGTACCGGCTTAACACCGAACACCTTGCAGCAGAGCCGATTCAAGCACTAGCGAGGCTCGCAAGCACTTTCCTTACTCAGATCGAATGTCATCTTGAGCAGTGGGAAGTGCCGCCAAAATATGCGGCGGTCTTCGGATCCGCGGCAACCGGCACGATGACCATCCACAGCGACCTGGATATCTTCCTCGTACGCGACGACGATGCTGCCGAAGGCGTCTGGTCACAGCAGGTTGACGAGCTTGCCACGACAGTGACGGCGTGGACGGGCAACGATGCGCGGGTCGTGGAGTACGCACTCAGCGATCTGCGCGACGCCAGCACAGAGCGGATGATCCGCGACGTATTGGATCGCGGCCTCACCGTGGCCGGATCGCGGGCCTGGCTAATCAGGCAAATACGGGCCATTCCGAAGAGATCGCACATCCAATGACCGGACGTACGAGGAGATGCGACGAGGCAATCCGGGCGGGCCGGCTGAAGAAGGCAACAGAGTTCTACGAAGCCGCCGTGTTGGTTGAAGACGCCACACCGAACGCATCGGTGGATCTGTTCGTCGATGCCGGTATCGCGGCCGCGGACGTCATTTGTTGTTTTCGATTGGGTGTCCATGCGGCAGGTGAAAACCATAGTGAGGCGGTCTCACTCCTCGATAAGGCGGAGCCTGCCGTGGCGAAGTACTTGCGAGCCTTACTCAATTTGAAGTCGAAAGTGGCATATACGCATCTTTCGGTGACGTCACGCGAACGCAAGAAGGCCAGCCGCGCCGCGGAGAAATTGGTCGAGGCCGCCGGTCGAGCGGCGAAAGCGCCGTCTGGACCAAACCGATAACAGCGCCACTGGATAGCACTGCGCGGTCCCGGCGGCCTCTCCCTAGCCGTCGGGACCGCGCAGAGTCTGTTATCGGGCCCACACGCCGGCGGCGCGGTGATCGGCGGCTGCGACATCCTCGGCGCCGGCACGCACCGCGTTTCCGAGGTCGACGAGGATGTCGTTGAGCGCGCTGGCCGCTTGATGCCATCTCAGCTGCTCCGCCGCATAAGCAGTAGCAGCTTCCCGGGTCCACAGTTCTTGCAGCGGCGCAACGTGAGATTTCAGGTCCTGCAGGGCGGCGTTGAAGCGAGCGGCGGTCGCGTGAATTTCCTGGCGAACCGAACATTCGATCTCGTCGAAGTTGTACGCCAACTGCTGATCCATTGATGGGCCTCACAGATCCCCGGCGGCGGCACCGATGTGGCCGTCGAGAGCGCCGGGCTGACCCTGCTCAACGGCGACCTCGAGGGGCTCGTCCGGGCGCGGGCC
>DAIODV010000362.1:2372-4061 GCA_036746615.1 Mycobacterium sp. | reverse complement strand
CGAGAACCCACGCGGGTCGCTTTCTGAACGTGGGCTGGAAGTCGCGATTGGCGACTAGCGACTCGTAAACCTCTCGGGCGAAATCCGGGCCCGCGCCCTCCGGCGGCTCGAACAACTGCAGGCCGCCGACGTGCATGGGATGCTCGCGCGATTCGGTCAGCAGGAAAATCGAGTCGGTGGGCGACATCAGTTCCATCGACCCATTAAACCGCTGGCATGAGGCGGATTCGGCCGAATGCGCGCCGCGGGATAGCGGCGTTACAGGTGGAAGCCGCCAAGACCCGGCAGGTGCGGAATCCCACCGCCGCCGTGCGGAAGACCCGGCAAGCCCGGCTCCGGACCGTGCGGGATGCCCGGCATGGGGCCAAGACCCGGAGGCCCCGGCGGGGGACCCGGCGCCAGTGGGCCCGGCCCCGGTATCGGCAGCCGTGGCGCCGGAAGGGCCGGCAGTGGTGGTGCAGCGGGCGCGGGCGGCGGAGCGACCGGAGCAGGCGCATGTACCGGACCTTGGACAGGTGCCGGCGCTTGGACAGGTGCGGGTGCTTGGACAGGTGCCGGAGCCGGTTTGGCCGGAGCTACCACTCGTTGCCCGATGCTCGGTCGGTCGCTGACTTTGGGCCGGATATCGAGCGCCAATGACACTGCCAGGGCGGCGACACCGAAAACGAAGACCATCAACACCGCGAGTGCGACCAGGAACGGCCGACGGCCCGGATCGCTTTCCTCGGGCAGGAATTCAGGGCCGCCAACGCCCGTAAACAGCTCGGGTTCCTCAGGCTCGGCGCTGTAAGCGAGTCGCTGACCGTCTCCGGCGGCCCCGACCGCCGCGGCCGCCGCGATCGGGACAACTGGATCGGCCGCGCCGGTGCCGGGGTCTTGCGCGTACGCCTGTGCCGAAGTTGACCATTCGGAAAGCGGTGCATGCGCGGACGCGAGCGCCGCGCCGCGAGCCAGCGCCGTCGCCGGCTCGGTGGGTGCGCTGACATTCAGCGGAGTCGCGGCTTCAAGCTCGGTCTTGATCATGTCGACGTCGACACCGTCGGAGCCCACCACAAACAGGCCTTGCGGATTTGGGTTCAGCTCCTGCGCACCGGCGGCCAGCGCGGTCAGCTCAGCCACAGCCTGCTCGTCATCATCGGGCAGGGAAGCTCGGCGTACGTCGGTGACCGAGCCGTCCGCGGAGTCGACGACGGCCAACGTCGCGGTGTCGGGTTCGATGAAGAGCAGCCCGGTGTGGGAGTAGCCGGTGGTCGTGCCGTATGCCTTGGCCAACGCAGCCGCGGACAGAAAGGCCGAGACCAGCATGACGTTTTCCACCTTGTGGGCGGCCAACGCATCGCGCAGCGCATCGGCCTCAGCAGGATCGGTATAGGTCACGCCCGTTGACGCCAGCCGATAACCGCCCTCGGTGGCGCTTTGCTGAGTCCCCAAGATCGCGGCCAACGTCTGATCCGCCGCGGGCGAGGTCGCGAGGTTATGCGTATTTGCTGAAGCGGCGACTGGGAAACCGTCCTGGTCGACGGTGGCGCCGTCCCCGTTTTTGCCATCGACCAGCACCATGTCGACTGTCGACGGTGCCATCGACATCCCGAGTACGAGGTCCTCCACGCCCCCTCACTCCTCCCAAAGCCCCCACGCAGCGGTGCGGGTATCCGCCCCCCGGCGACCCTGATGATTCGACCCTACTCG
>DAIODV010000362.1:0-2362 GCA_036746615.1 Mycobacterium sp. | reverse complement strand
TGTCGACGGTGCCATCGACATCCCGAGTACGAGGTGCTCCACAACTCCTCCCGCAGTTACGCGGCTATCCGCCCCCGGCGACCCTGATGATTCGACCCTACTCGGTGGCACAACTGGGCCAGGGTCCTCAACTCGTGAACAATCCCCCGAGCGAGGCGATGAACCCGAGGATCGGGTCGAGCAGATCCTGCTGAACGCCGGTCGCCACCAACAAGTTCTCGATGTCTTGGCCTATCGGTCCTTCCAGCTGATCAAACGCTGTGAACGGGTTGAAGTCGTTGTTGAGCGTGGTCACGAACTGGTCGTAAGGCACACCGATTTGCTGGGCGGACAACGTCTCCTCCGACGCGAAAAACGTCTCCAACTCGGGGAATCCAGGCAGCTGGGCGCCAAACAACTCGAAGGCGTTGTTCGCACCTTGTACGACGGCGTTGGCGAACTCGAGCGTGAATGTCGCGGGGTCGATGGTGGGAATCAGCTCGGCCGGCGTCGGGTCACCGAACGGAATAGCCCGGTCGTAGCCGGCCTCGACAATCACCTGCAGCGCGGGCTGAAAGATGTTGAGCACCGATTCGGGCACACCCAAACTCCGCAGCGGATCCAGCAGCGGCAACTCGGTGGTCGGGATGAAATAGAACGTGGTGTCGCCGTCGACTTGCTTGACGATCTCGGTGGACCCGAGCACGTATTGGTCCGCGAAAGGCCCTGCCAGCGGCTCCGACGGTGGCCAGATCGACGGAATCTCTTCGGGCAGTGGGCCATCGCCGTAAGCGGCGTGAGCGTAGATGAATCCGAAGAGGGCGTTCAGGTCGGCCACCGGGTTGATCGGAAATTGCGGGAAGTCCGCAGCGGTGTCGTACTGGTTGGCAATGTCGATGGTGGGGATACCGGCATCGGTCGGCTCGGCGCCGTTGAAAGGCGTCCGCGCCAAGACCCCGGGGAGATCCAAGCCCACAAACCGCTCTGACAGGCCGCCATCGGGGCGGTTGGGGTCACCGAGCACCAAGAAAGTCACGTCTGGGTGCTGCCCGGCTTGCATCAGCTGGATCTTCTCTTCGATCGCGACCGCCGCGCTCTGCGAATACCCTTCAATGAGGTAGGGCTGGCCGGGATGTAGCAATTGCTGCTGTGCCATTGCGACCTGCAGGTCCGCTACACCGTCTGAAAAGGAAGTGCTGGCTAGAGATTCGGGTGTGGGGGCCGCGACCGGGGTATAGCTCTGACCTGTCGCGGGGTCGATGTAGTCGGTGATGATTCGGTCCTGCCACTCAATGCTTGGCGTCGGCGTGGCCGTTCCGCCCATCATCAGCGCATCCAACGGATCATCAGCGCGCGCGAACGGCGAAGCCAATCCGAGCAATAGCATCGAAACGCCCGCGAACAATGCGATGACTAGCGAGCGGCGGACCTGTCGACTGAGCCTCACGGCAACTCCCGGCGTTAGTGACCGTCTAACTGTTCCTGAGAATTTCTCAGAAAACAAGGCTTGAATGCGCTCGCCGCCAACTTCGTTCGAGGGCGGGCGTGTCCGCGGTTGCCGATGACGCCGGTATTGACCTGCATCAATCCAGCTCCTCGAGTCAGGCCAACTGCTCGCAAAAATCTTGTTGGGTTTTCGTGCAATAGCCAAATCCTCAGGCTCTGCTTAAGGTACTTTCAGGCTTGAGACCCAGTTCCCGGTGTGCCCTAAGCAGAAAGGGCGAGGTTATGGTTGCCGCCTTACACATGCAGCGGAATCACTGCGGAGCACGGCCAGCGCGCGCACGCCGCCGTCGGCGTGCGGTTGGGTGGACGGGCGCGATCAGCGCGTTTTTCGCGTTGGGGCTGGGCCCGCTGGCTTCTGCGCCCACGGCCCGTGCCGATGAGTTTGACGCCATCATTGACCCGGTCCTCAATGCGATCACAGGTTCGTTGGCCGATCTGGCGGGCGTTTCCGGTGCGGTGAGTGCCGCCGATGTGAGCTCGGTGGCTGCGGCCAGCCCGGCTGATGCCTGGTTCCTTGCGCTGGAGCAGGACTGGAACGCGTTAGGTCAGCAGGTGGACACCGCGCTCAACACCTGGTTTAACCACGTCGATCCGGCTGCCGATCCCTCCGTCAGTGCGGTGCCGATGAGTGAGAACTTGCTGGTCAACCCCAACTTTGAAATCGCCGACCCGTCGGGGTCGGGCTTCAGCGGGGTGACCATTCCGGGCTGGACGGAGACCGGCACCCCGACCGTGATCGCCTACGGCACCCAGGGCGGTTATCCGTTCGGATTCTCGACCCCGCTGCCGAAGTTTTTCGACTTTCCACAGACCGCGCCCGTTGGCGGCGGCGACAACTTCGCCGGCGGCGGGCCCGTGGCCACGTCCCGCATCAGCC
>DAIODV010000361.1:0-4083 GCA_036746615.1 Mycobacterium sp. | reverse complement strand
GGTGGCGCGGGCATATCACCAGGGTGAGACGGCAGGCGACTTCGCCGAGTCGGTGCTGGCAGTGTTACGCCGCCTGGAAGGCCACTTCACCCTGGTCTTCACCAACGCTGACGAGCCGGGCACGATCGTCGCCGCCCGCCGTTCCACCCCGTTGGTCATCGGCATCGGCGACGGCGAGATGTTCGTCGGCTCCGACGTGGCCGCCTTCATCGGGCACACCCGCGAGGCGGTGGAACTGGGGCAGGACCAAGCCGTGGTGATCACCGCCGACGGCTACCGGATCATCGACTTCGACGGCAATGACGGTTCGGCCAATGCGCGCGAGTTTCACATCGACTGGGACCTGGCCGCCGCCGAGAAGGGCGGCTACGAGTACTTCATGCTCAAAGAGATCGCCGAGCAGCCCACCGCCGTGGCCGACACATTGCTGGGCCACTTCGTCGACGGTCGGATCGTGCTCGACGAGCAGCGGCTCTCCGATCAGGAGCTGCGCGAGATCGACAAGGTTTTCGTGGTTGCCTGCGGCACCGCGTATCACTCCGGGCTGCTGGCCAAATATGCGATCGAGCACTGGACGCGATTGCCCGTCGAAGTCGAGCTGGCCAGCGAGTTCCGCTACCGCGACCCGGTGCTGGACCGCAGCACGCTAGTGGTGGCCATCTCGCAGTCCGGTGAGACGGCCGACACGTTGGAGGCAGTCCGGCACGCCAAGGAGCAGAAAGCCAAAGTCCTGGCCATCTGCAACACCAACGGCTCGCAGATCCCGCGCGAATGTGACGCGGTGCTCTATACCCGCGCCGGACCAGAGATCGGGGTGGCGTCGACAAAGACGTTCCTGGCACAGATCGCCGCCAACTACCTGGTGGGCCTGGCGCTTGCGCAGGCCCGCGGCACGAAATATCCCGACGAGGTCGAACGCGAGTACCGCGAGCTGGAATCGATGCCGGATTTGGTGGCCCAGGTGATCGCGGAGATCAAGCCGGTGGCCGCGTTGGCGTATCGGTTTGCCCAGGCGTCGACGATTCTGTTCCTCGGTCGCCATGTCGGCTACCCGGTGGCGCTGGAAGGCGCGTTGAAACTCAAGGAGCTGGCCTACATGCACGCCGAGGGCTTCGCCGCCGGTGAGCTCAAACACGGCCCGATCGCATTGATCGAAGACGGCCTGCCGGTGATTGTCGTGATGCCCTCTCCCAAGAGCTCGGCCATGTTGCACGCCAAGCTGATGTCCAACATCCGCGAGATTCAGACTCGTGGCGCTATCACCATCGTCATCGCCGAGGAGGGCGACGACACGGTACGCCCATACGCCGATCACCTGATCGAAATCCCCGTGGTATCAACGCTTTTCCAGCCGTTGTTGTCGACCATTCCGCTGCAGGTCTTCGCCGCCTCGGTAGCGCAGGCGCGCGGTTACGACGTCGACAAGCCGCGGAATCTGGCCAAGTCGGTCACCGTCGAGTAGCGGCTGGTTTCGCCGGTCCGCCGGCGGTCAGCAACGAGATCCCGCCTGCGGCAGACTTGACCTATACGGAAGAGGAGACATGTGCGGTATCTGCGGTGAGATCCGCTTCGACGGGCATGCGGCCGACGTCGACGCCGTAGTCCGGATGACCGCTGCGATGACATCGCGCGGACCGGACTCCGACGGCGTGGTTGCGCACGGGCCGGTGGCGTTCGGCCATCGGCGGCTGTCGATCATCGACCTGTCCGCTCACGGCGCCCAGCCCATGGTCGACAGCGAGCTCGGGCTCACGCTGGTGTTCAACGGCTGCATCTACAACTACAAGGAGCTACGCAAGGAGCTTGCGGCCGACGGGTATCGCTTTTTCTCGACCGCCGACAGTGAGGTCGTGATCAAGGCGTTCCACAAATGGGGAACGCGTTGCGTCGACCGCTTCAAGGGCATGTTCGCGTTCGTCATCGCCGAACGTGACACCGGGGTGGTCACCATGGCGCGGGACCGGTTGGGCATCAAGCCGCTGTATCTGGCACCCGGGCCGGGCCGCCTTCGGTTCGCCTCGACGGTGCGTGCGCTGCTCAAATCCGGTGGCGTGAACACCGATCTGGATCGCCAAGCGCTGCACCACTACATGACATTCCACTCGGTGGTGCCGGCGCCGCGCACCGTGTACAGCGGCGTGCGCAAGCTACCGCCGGCAACGGTGCGGGTGATCCAGCCCGACGGTTCGCACACCGACGCCGTCTACTGGAACCCCGACTTTCGTCGGGATCCGGACAAGGCGTCCTGGTCGGCCGGCGACTGGCAGGCCGCGCTGATGGACGCGCTGCGTGCCGGCGTGAAACGACGGATGGTCGCCGACGTACCGGTCGGTGTGTTGCTCTCCGGGGGCATCGACTCTTCGGTGGTCGTGGCGCTGCTCGCCGAGCAGGGTCAGCATGGACTGGCCACATTCAGCATCGGCTTCGACCCTTCCGACGGCGAATCCGGTGACGAGTACTTCTATTCGGACCTGGTGGCCAAGACCTTCGACACCGACCACCACAAGATCCACATAGACTCCTCGTTGCTGATCCCTGCGGTGCCGAAAACCATTGCGGCGATGACTGAACCAATGGTCAGCCACGACTGTGTGGCGTTTTACCTGCTCTCGGAGCAAGTCAGTAAGTCGGTCAAGGTGGTGCAGTCCGGTCAGGGCGCCGACGAAATTCTGGCGGGCTACTTCTGGTACCCGCCGTTGGCCAACATCGCCCGCGAACAGACCACCGAGGCGTACGCCAAGGTGTTCTTCGACCGCGACCACGACGATGTGCTGTCGATCTTTGCCCCCGAGTACGGGATTGACGACGACGTGAGCCACGAGTTCGCGAGCGCACACCAGCGCGCACCGGGCGCCGACTCCGCGGTGGATGCCGCGCTTCGCCTGGACACTCAAGTCATGTTGGTCGACGATCCGGTCAAACGCGTCGACTCGATGACCATGGCCTGGGGTCTAGAGGCGCGGGTGCCGTTCCTCGACCACGACTTCGTCGAGCTGGCCGCCACCTGTCCGCCCGAGCTGAAGCTGGCCTCGAATGGCAAAGGCGTACTGAAGGATGCCTCGCGCGCGCTGCTGCCGTCGGAAGTGATCGACCGCACCAAAGGCCACTTCCCGGTGCCGAGCATCCGCCATTTGCATGGCGAGCTGTTGGACATGGTGGTTGACTCGCTGACCAACGATGCCGCCCGCAGTCGCGGGCTGTATCGAGCCGAGAGCGTCAAAGCGCTGATGGCCGCACCGAACGAGACACGCACCAGACTGGACGCGAATACGCTGTGGCAGCTGGCGGTGCTCGAGATGTGGCTGCAGAGCATGGAGGTGTGATCCGATGGGACAGCAGGTGCGCGCCCTTTACGGCGCATCACTGTCCCCGGACGCCACCGCGTTCGCCCATCTCATCGACGACGGCGGCTATCCGCGTGCGGTGCAACGCTTTCTGCGCGGCTGGCGTGCGAGCTCGTCACGTGACGTTGAACTGCCGGTAGAAGGCCCGGTCTCTCGTGTCATCCATTCCGCCGACGGTCAGTGGCTTGCATGCGAGGTGGCGCCGGAGGGTGGTACTCGCAGGCAGATCTGGGTTGTCACAACCGATCCCGACGATCGGATGGCTCGCCGCATTGATCGTGAAGAGCACGGTACCGCGGAGCTGATCGCCTGGGACGGCGTCCAGGTGGCCGCGATCCTGACGGGCGAGGACGGCGTCGGCCGATCCTGCCTGATCGATCCGGCCGACGGGAGTTGGACCGTTCTGGACAGTCGATCGGGCGGCCGGCTGGTCGATGCGTGGGCGGGGGCGTCGCTGATCCGGGTCGGTCCGCGCGGCTACCGAGAACTGATCATGCTCCACGGCCAAACCGAAATCGCGTTGCTGCCATCAGATCCGGGGTCGACGACAGATTTCGGCGTGATCCTCGACGACCACCATCCGCGCCGTCTGCGCCACGGCCCGGATGGCTCGCGCAGCAAGCTCTACCGCCCGGCGAAGACCTACCAAACCAACCGCAGCCGACGAGGTGCCGCGTTCGGCCGCGGCTACGTACGGGCCCTGATCCGCAGCGAAAACGGCTGCGAGCACGCGCGGTTG
>DAIODV010000360.1:0-4088 GCA_036746615.1 Mycobacterium sp. | reverse complement strand
ACCTGATGTTCAACAACGCCGGAATCGCTTGGGGCGGCGACACCGAACTGCTCACGCTGGACCAGTGGAACGCGATCATCGACGTCAACATCCGCGGCGTCGTCCACGGCGTGACCGCCGCCTACCCGGTGATGCTGCGCCAGGGGCATGGCCACATCGTCAACACCGCATCGATGGCCGGGCTGACCGCGGCCGGGCAGATCACCAGCTACGTGATGACCAAGCACGCGATCGTCGGGCTGTCGTTGGCGCTACGCTCGGAGGCCGTCTCCCGCGGGGTGGGCGTGCTGGCCGTGTGCCCGGGCGCCGTCGAGACGCCGATCCTCGACAAGGGCGCGATCGGCGGTTTCGTCGGCCGCGACTATTACCTGCGCGGCCAGGGCATGAAGACCGGCTATGACCCCGACCGGCTGGCCCGCGACACCCTCAAGGCGGTCAAGCGCAACAAGGCGCTGCTGGTCGCGCCCAAGCAGGCTTATGCGTCATGGGTCTTCGCCCGGCTGGCACCCGGTCTGCTGCAGCGCATGTCGATCCGGTTCATCGCCGATCAACGCAAGCGACAAGCTGTTAAGTCAGCCGCGCAGTGAGGAATTCGACGACCCGCTTGCGCGCCTCGTAAGCCGGGTGACCCTCGATCTCGCGGACCTGGTCGGTGAGTACCGAATGAGCCATCCTGCCGATGCCGTGTTCATTGCCTGGGCCCGAAGGGATTTCGATCACCTCGAACGCGTCGCCCAGCCGCTCTTTGAGCGCGGTGAAGCGCTCGCCCGGTGACATCTTGTCTTCGCTGAACCGCAAACCCATCGCGCACAGACCTTCGTTGGCGGCCCGATCGGCGATCGCACTCAGTTCCGGCTCGCTCAGTCCGGCATCGCGGCGCTGGCGCGGCGTCAACGGAAAAGGAACTGACGGCTGGCTAAGTACCGGCGCCAGCACGCTGTCGTCGACCGCGGCGGCCAACGCAAAGCCTCCGGTGAAGCACTGGCCGATCACCCCGACACCCTTGCCCGGCGTCGACGCGTTGAGGTCGCGCGCAAGCGCGCGCAAGAATTGCGACACCGGCCGATTCTTGTTGGTCGCGAAAGCCGCGAATTCCCGTGCCACACAGGCACGGGCGATGGTCGACGCCACATAGCCAGCGGAGATCGGTCGGCCGGGTTCGCCGAACAGCGACGGTATGGCGACGGTGAACCCGTTGTCCACCAAATGGTTTCCCAAGCCGAGCACCGCGGGGTGGATACCCGGTATCTCGGGGATCAGCACCACGCCGGGGCCCTCGCCCTTGCGGTAGACGTCGTGGGTGTAGCCACCACCGGTGAACGGCTTCGGAGTCCAGCCGGTCAGATCTGCTTCGGGTGCGGTCATTAATGTCCCTTCGTCGGCAACGGCGGCTGCGATTGCGTTGACGCCGCCAGCGTACGAAACTCATCCGCGTTTCCGGCACCGGTGATCGCGACCTGAGTCGGACCGACGGGACTGGCCAGCCGTGCGGTCCACACCGGCTCGACACCGTCGTCGCCCTGGTAGACGATCCACCGGGTGCCGTCGACGTCAACGGTTCCGGCGGGATACATCGACAGGTGGATCGAGCCGACCAGCTTGGCCTCGTCGGCGTTGCTTTGGGTCAGGCTCAGATACATGCCGGCGGGGCTGATGTATCCGACGGTGGAGGTGACCGCGCGCACCCGCTGACCGGTCGACGGGTCGACGCGTCCGTCGCCGATCGAGCCGCGCGTGCCGGAGTTGGGCTGCCAGCCTTCAGGCAGCCGCGGCAGCCGCACCGGGAACCCCAGCGTCTGCGCATCGGCCCGCAGCGCACCGGCCGCGTCGTAGGACGGCACCGGGCCGCGGTTGGTTCCGCCGGGGGCAAACGCGCACATCCCGACCATGCCCGCCAGGATGATGCAGGCCACTACCAGCGGCGCGATCGACCAGAACATGTCCCGGCCGTCCTGCAACAGCCGTGGCTTGGCCGGCTTGGCCGCCGGCTGCGGCTGGGTCGTCACAGCTCGAGTATCCCAGCTCCCGAGTGCCAACCTGCCTCTGGGACAATCACCGCATGCCAGATCGCCGTCGTGAAGCCCCAGACCGCAACCTTGCTTTGGAACTGGTGCGGGTCACCGAAGCCGGCGCCATGGCCGCCGGGCGCTGGGTGGGTCGCGGAGACAAGGAGGGCGGCGACAAGGCGGCCGTCGACGCGATCCGTGAACTGGTCAACTCGGTATCGATGCGCGGTGTGGTCGTCATCGGCGAGGGCGAAAAAGACCACGCGCCGATGCTCTACAACGGCGAGGAGGTCGGCAACGGCGACGGGCCGGACTGCGACTTCGCCGTCGACCCGATCGACGGCACCACGCTGATGAGCAAGGGCATGCCCAACGCGATCTCGGTGCTGGCGGTGGCCGACCGGGGCGCCATGTTCGACCCGTCGGCGGTGTTCTATATGAACAAGATCGCCGTCGGGCCCGACGCCGCGCATGTGCTGGACATCACCGCGCCGATCGCCGACAACATCCGCGCGGTCGCGAAGGTCAAGGGCTTGTCGGTGCCCGACATGACGGTGTGCATCCTCGACCGCCCGCGACACGCTCAACTGATCGACGACGTGCGCGCCACCGGCGCACGCATCCGGCTGATCACCGACGGCGACGTGGCGGGCGCGATATCCGCGTGCCGCCCTCATTCCGGCACCGACATGCTGGCCGGCATCGGCGGCACCCCGGAGGGCATCATCGCGGCCGCGGCGATCCGCTGCATGGGCGGGGAGATCCAGGCGCAGCTCGCACCCAAGGACGACGAGGAACGTCAAAAGGCACTCGACGCCGGCTACGACCTCGACCAGGTGCTGAGCACCGAAGACCTCGTGTCCGGTGAGAACGTCTTCTTCTGCGCGACCGGTGTCACCGACGGCGACTTACTCAAGGGGGTGCGCTACCAGCCCGGCGGCTGCACCACCCAGTCGATCGTGATGCGCTCGAAGTCCGGCACGCTGCGGATGATCGAGGCCTATCACCGGTTGTCCAAACTCAACGAATACTCTGCGATCGACTTCACCGGCGACTCCTCCGCGCAATATCCCCTGCCGTAAAGGACCCTGCATGGCCACCGACACCGAATACCGCATCGAACACGACACCATGGGCGAAGTCCGCGTGCCGGCAAACGCATTGTGGCGTGCGCAGACTCAGCGCGCCGTGGAGAACTTTCCGATCTCCGGACGGGGACTGGAGCGCACTCAGATCCGTGCCTTGGGCCTGCTGAAAGGCGCTTGCGCGCAAGTGAACAAAGACCTCGGGCTGCTTGCGCCGGAGAAGGCCGACGCGATTATCACCGCTGCTGCCGAGATTGCCGACGGACGCCACGACGACCAGTTCCCCATCGACGTCTTCCAGACCGGGTCGGGCACCAGCTCCAACATGAACACCAACGAGGTGATCGCGTCGATCGCGGCGAGAAACGGGGTCACCGTACATCCCAACGACGACGTCAACATGTCGCAGTCGTCCAACGACACCTTCCCCACCGCCACCCACATCGCGGCTACCGAAGCCGCTGTGCGCCACCTGATCCCGGCGCTGGAGGTGTTACATGATGCGCTGGCGGGTAAGGCTCGCGAGTGGCGCACCGTGGTGAAGTCGGGTCGCACGCATCTGATGGACGCGGTCCCGGTCACACTCGGCCAGGAGTTCTCCGGCTACGCCCGCCAAATCGAGGCCGGCATTGAAAGGGTGCGCGCGACGCTGCCCCGGTTGGGTGAGCTGGCGATCGGCGGCACTGCGGTGGGCACCGGCCTTAACGCTCCGGACGGCTTCGGCGCCAAAGTCGTCGAGGTGTTGGTGAAAGACACCGGTTTGACCGAATTACGCACGGCGGTCAACTCTTTCGAGGCTCAAGCCGCCCGCGACGGGCTGGTGGAGGCGTCCGGCGCGCTGCGAACGATCGCGGTGTCATTGACCAAGATTGCCAACGATGTCCGCTTGATGGGGTCGGGTCCGCTGACCGGCCTGGCCGAGATCCAGCTGCCGGATCTTCAGCCGGGCAGCTCGATCATGCCGGGCAAGGTGAATCCTGTTCTGGTAGAGGCGGCT
>DAIODV010000359.1:0-4092 GCA_036746615.1 Mycobacterium sp. | reverse complement strand
GGGGTGCTCCTTGGTGTAGCCGTGGCCGCCGAGCAGTTGCACGCCGTCCAAGCCGATCTGCATGCCCTTGTCGGCGCCCAGCCGCTTGGCCAGCGCGGCCTCGCGGGTGAACGGAAGGCCCTGTTCGGCCCGGGCTGCGCCGCGCCAGGTGATCAATCGCAGGCCGTCGAGTTCGATGGCGATGTTGGCGCACATGAACGCGACCGACTGCCGTCGCGCAATCGGCTCGCCGAATGCTTCGCGTTCCTTCACATAGGGGACGACGTAGTCGAGCACCGCGTGCGATGTGCCGACCGCTAGTGCTGCCCAGCCCAACCGCGACAGAGCGATTGCCTCGGAATAGTCATTGTCGGTAGCGCCGCCTTCGCCGAGCCGCGCGTTCACCGGCACCGACACGTTGTCCAGCTCTACTTGGCCCAGTGCCGCGGCGCGGATGCCCATGCTCGGGTCGGGCTTGACGGTCAGTCCGTTGCTCGACGACTCGACGATGAACAACGCGGGCTTGCCGTTGAGTTGGGCTGCGACGACGAACAATTCGGCGTTGGCCGCAGCGGGGACCAGTGACTTGACGCCGTCGAGGCGGTAGCCGCTCGGCGTGCGGACCGCGGTGGTCTTCAGCGCGGTCGGGTCGAACAGTGGCTGCGGCTCGGCAATCGCCACGCAGGCCTGCGGGACGTTCTCGCCGGCGAATTCCTTGAGATAGGTGGCCTGTTGGTCGGCGCTGCCCCAGTGGGTCAGCGCGGCGGCGACGCCTGCCGGAGCCAGGATCGGCAGGGCCAGCCCCATGTCGCCGTAGGCCAACGCCTCGGCGACCAGGACGTTGGTCACGCTGGAACGGTGTTCGGCGATGCCGTCGAAATCTTCGGGAACGTTGACCGCCGTGATCCCCAACTCCGCCGCCTTTGCGACCAGGTCCGGGGGATAGGTGGTTGCCTCGTCGGCGTCATGGGCCGCCGGACGCAAGATCTCCTCGGCGAATTCCTCGACGGTCTCGACGATGAGCTTCTGGTCGTCGTCGGGCCTCAGGTCGTAGTAATCCTTGCCGCTGGTCTTCAGCCGGGTCGGTCCGCCGCGAAGGTTCTGAACCCGCCTGAACTGACGGGTGGTGGCCCCGGCGGTGGAGAACATCGTCTTGACGCCGTAGCGCAGCGTCCGGTTGAGCGGATCGCGCAGGTTGTACTTGTCCAGGAATTCCTGGCCGACGATGGGCGTCAGCAGGCCCAGCGCGACGTCGATACCGGTTCGCTTGTGCTTGTACTCGCCGACGGCAGTCTTGCGCCCACCGCGCTTGGGGCGCGGTTTTGAGCCGTTTGGCGAGCCATTTGTGTGGGCGACAGTGTTTGTCATGTCGGCAGCTTCCGTCGTTGGAGCAATGCGAATAACGCTTATCTTACTCCAGAGTAAGGTAGTGGCGCCTGTTAAGTACTTCACACCGGCTACCCGGCGGAAAGCCTGCTCAATACCTCGTCGTGCAGTAGCCCATTGGTTGCCACCGCGCTGCCGCCGTGCGGTCCGCGAGCGCCGTCCAGGCTGGTGAACGCGCCGCCGGCCTCGCGCACCAGGATGTCCAGCGGCGCCAGATCCCACACCGACACCTCCGGCTCGGCCGCAATGTCGACGGCCCCCTCGGCGACCAGGCAGTAGGACAGGAAGTCGCCGTAGCCGCGCACCCGCCACACCGCATCGGTCAGCTCGATAAAGCGTTCCCGTAGGCCCAGTTGGGCCCACCCGGACAGGCTGGAAAATGACAAGCTGGCCGAATTCAGTTGCGCCACTGCGGAAACCGAGATCTGCCGAGCCGGCGCATCGCCCGTCGCGGCGAACGCGCCGGCGCCTGCGGCGGCCCACCACCGGCGCTGCAGCGCGGGAGCACTGACCACCCCGACAGACGGCACGCCGTCGTCGAGCAACGCGATCAAGCTGGCCCACACCGGCACACCTCGCACGAAGTTCTTGGTGCCGTCGATCGGGTCGATGATCCACTGCCGGCCAGCCAAAGTGGTTGACCCGCCGAACTCTTCGCCGAGGATGCTGTCGTCGGGCCGGATACGCGCGAGCGCCTCACGCAACCGGGTCTCGACCGTGCGATCCGCGTCGCTCACCGGTGTCAAGTCGGGTTTGGTGTCGATCTGAAGGTCCAGCGCCCCGAAGCGGGCCAGCGTCACCATGTCGGCCTGGTCGGCGAGGTTCAACGCCACGGCGAGGTCGTCGGGGCGTGTCATGAATGCAGTCCTACCATGGCGTCGTGTGGGAATTGCTGACGCTGCTTCTGCTGGTCGCGATTCTCGCGGTGATCTTGGCTCCGCGGTTAATCAATCGCGCCCCCCGCAGCGACGCGCTAAGCGGCACGCTGCTGATCACCGGTGTCAGCCCGCGTCCTGACGCTACCGGCGAGCAGTACGTCACGATCACCGGCGTCATCGACGGACCGACCATCAATGAGCACACCGTTTATCAACGAATGGTCGTCGACGTCGACAACTGGCCCAAGATGGGCGATTTGAAGCCGGTGGTGTACTCGCAGCGCAATCCCGACAACTGGACGTTCGCACCGCCCGACAGCTAGCCGTGGCTGATTTTCAGCAATTTGGCCAGGCTGGGCAGTTTGACGCGCGGCCGTCCGTGGGGTTCGCCGGCCGATCGCTCGTACTCGTCGATCAGCTTCCAGTGCGCGTCGGTCACCAACTTCGGCTGCCGGGAAGCCAGCCACTCGGCGAGTTTGTCGGCATGGTCGTCGGGGAAGTCGGCTAGGTCTGTTGCGCCGGTCAAATCCTCGATCAGCGTGTCGACGGTGTCCTGGGAGTCTTTTTTGTTGGTGCCGATCACCCCGCTCGGCCCCCGCTTGATCCAGCCGACGACGTACTCGTTGCGGCGGTCCTCCACACGGCCGTGGCTATGCGGGATCGTTGCGCTCTTCTCGTCGAACGGCAGGCCCGGGGTGGGCACACCGCGATACCCCACCGACCGCACGACCAGCTGAGCCGGCAGTTCCTCACGGTCGCCGGTGTCCTTGGGTGCGACCCGACCGTTCTCGTCGGTGACCAGCTCGTTGCGGCCGAGCACGATGCTCTCCACCTTGCCGTCGCCCTTGATCTCGATCGGCGAGGTCAGGAACCGGAACACCATCCGGCGGTGCCCCGGACGCGGCTCTTGGCCGGCATAGCCTCGCAACACCTTGATGTTTTGCTTGGTGGTCTTGCCTGCCGCGTCGAGGTCCTCGTCGGTAATGCCTTCCAGGTCGGCGGGGTCCACGATCACGTCGACCCCTTCGAGGTCTGCCAGTTCTCGCAGCTCCAGCGTCGTGAACGCGGACTGCAGCGGTCCGCGACGGCCGATGATCACCACTTCCTCCACGCCGCACGGGCGCAGCGATTCCAGGGCGTGGTCGGCGATGTCGGTAGATGCCAACGCATCGGGGTCGGTGACGAGGATGCGTGCGACATCGAGAGCGACGTTGCCGTTTCCGACGACTATCGCCCGGGCGCCCGACAGGTCAGGTGTCGTCTGCTCAAAGTGCGGGTGGGCGTTGTACCAGCCCACGAAGTCGACCGCGGCGACGCTGCCTTCCAAGTCTTCGCCGGGAATGTTCAACGACCGGTCTGACTGGGTCCCGATCGCATAGATCACCGCGTCGTAGCGTTCGGCCAGGTCAGCGGCTTCGACGTGTTCGCCCACCGCGATGTTGCCGAAGAAGCGGAAGCGTGGGTCCTCGGCAGTCTTCTCGAACTGCTTGCTGATCGATTTGATCTTCGGGTGGTCGGGCGCGACGCCGGAGCGCACCAGACCCCACGGCGTCGGCAGCATTTCCAGCATGTCGACGTGAACAGCAAAACCCCCAGCGTCCTTGGACTCGTCGGCCGCTTTCAGCAGCGACGCTGCCGCGAAGAACCCTGATGGACCAGAACCGACTACCGCCACGTGGAAAGGACGCACAACTCTTGATGCTAAACGCCCCAGCCAAGTCAACGCTGGTCGCACGGCAAGTAACTACGCCGGTAACGTGATCAGCTGTGGACCCCGACCGCCAGGCCGACATCGCCGCCCTTGCCTCCACCCTGACCACGGTGGAGCGGGTGCTCGACGTCGACGGTC
>DAIODV010000358.1:3588-4094 GCA_036746615.1 Mycobacterium sp. | reverse complement strand
AGTTGGGTCGCAACTTCCGGGTCATCTACGAACAGGCTAACCAGCACGGCCAAAAGGTCCAGACGGCGGGCAACAACATGAACTCCACCGACAACGCAGTCGGAGGCAGCTGGGCTTAGCGGCGATCGCAAGCGCGGCGCAGCCGGGCGCAGCGGGTCGCCGCCATCAGGCCGAGCTCTGCGAGTTACTGTGGCCCGCACACCAAACGGTGTGCGGGCCACAAACTTTTCGAAGCTACATGCCCACCGCGACACACGCGCCGAGGATGATGGTCGAGGCGTAGTTAGCGGCGTTGGCCAAATGGTTGTCGGTTGGCGTGTAGGTAGGCAGCGATACCACGAACGCCCGGCGGTACTGGGCAGAGAGGTTCGCAAAATCCTGCCAGATCGCGTTATCGCTTTGTCGGCCAAGCTGTTCCAGCGTGCTGGCGTACGAGTTCATCACCGGGGCAACTGCGTAGTTGACGGCCTTCTGTTCACGATTCCAGTAGATCGCCGGAACATTAG
>DAIODV010000358.1:0-3578 GCA_036746615.1 Mycobacterium sp. | reverse complement strand
GCTGGACGAAGAAGAGGTTGTCCAGCTTCTGCCAGTCGGCGGTGTTTTTGCCGAATTGATCTAATGACGACTTCCAGTCGTCGCAGACCTGATTGCCACTGGTCAGGAAGGGCTGCGGGTTAGCGGGATTGCCCACCGGGGCGATATCCGACGGCGGCGCCGAAGGCTGCACCAACGGGCCCCGCGCTGCCGCGGAGCCGTCGGTGATCGCGGCGCAGATGGCTCCCAACGCGGACGAGGCGCTGTTCGCAGTGCCCGCCAAGGTGTTATCGGCCGGCGTGTATTTGGGCACGCGTTCGGCATACGCGCGGGCGTAGGCGATGAACTGCTGGTAGAGCTCGCGCATCACTCGATGCGGCGTCAACTTGACCAAGCCGACGGTTTGCGCAGCGGCACCACGCATCGACTGTGCGGCCGCGATGTATTGCGCACGTTGCTTTGGCGTCCACGCCGATGCCGGCACCGATCGGTCTCGCTCATTCCACAGACCGGTCCCGCTGTTTGCGAGCTCGTTGTTGATCGTTGTCCACGCAGCGCAGCTGGGGTCGTCGGTGATGACGGTGACAGGCCCGATGTCTTTGCTGCTGGCCACCCCGGCCGCATCCGGGTTCGAACCCTCATCGGGGTGAGCGCCTTTGGGCGCTGAGCCGCCGCCGCTGAAAAGCAAGACCACGGCGACGACCGTCGCCAGGGCAGCCACCACCCCCACAGCGCCCATGGCCCACTTGAGGTTTTTATTGCTGGTTGGGCCGTCGGATTCAGACGTCACGGTGGTCCAGCTTAAATGACAACCGGCTCACCGCAGGCAAATTGGTGAGGACGCGCGTCGACGATTGCGGCAGCTGGCAACCCGGTGGCAGGGGTTGACATGCGCTCGAACAAGCGTTCGAATAGGGTATGCGGTGGGACAGCCAGAGCATCGAGGCTGACGACGGCGCGCTGCCCGGATTGGAGCGCATCGGTTTCGTCCGCAGCGTGCGGACACCGCAGTTCGACGGCATCACTTTTCACGAGGTTTTGTGTAAGTCCGCGTTGAACAAGATCCCCGAGGCCGCAGCATTACCGTTCCGGTTCACCGTCAATGGATACCGCGGGTGTTCCCACGCCTGCCGCTACTGTTTCGCGCGGCCCACTCACGAATACCTGGAGTTGGACTGCGGCAACGACTTCGACACCCAGATCATCGTCAAGACCAACGTCGCCGACGTACTGCGCCGCGAGCTGCACCGAAGATCCTGGCGGCGCGAGGCCGTCGCGTTGGGCACCAATACCGATCCCTACCAACGCGCTGAGGGGCGCTATGCGTTGATGCCAGGCATCATCGGTGCACTCGCTGGGTCGGGCACGCCGTTGTCGATTCTGACCAAAGGCACGCTGTTGCGGCGTGACCTACCGCTGATCGCCGATGCTGCCGGGCAAGTGCCCGTCAGCGTGGCCGTCTCGCTCGCAGTCGGTGACCCTGAACTGCACAAGCAGGTCGAACCCGGTACCGCGTCCCCGCAGGCGCGGCTCGCGTTGATCGCGGCGATTCGAGACGCCGGACTGGACTGCCACGTAATGGTGGCACCGGTGCTGCCGTACCTGACCGACTCTGTCGAGCATCTCGATTATCTGCTGCGGCAAATTGCGTCGGCCGGAGCAACGGGTGTGACGGTATTCGGGCTGCACCTGCGCGGATCGACCCGTGGCTGGTTCATGTCATGGCTGGCCCGGGCCCACCCGCAGCTGGTCGGGCCGTATCGCGAGTTATACCGCCGCGGAGCGTATTTGCCGCCGACGTATCGCGACGAGCTACGAGCCAGGGCGGGACCGTTGATCGCCAAGTACGCGCTGGGCGGCGATCAGCGACATTTCGATGCCGCTCCGGCGCACCCGGTGGTCGAGGTGTCGCAGCCGACGCTGTTTTGACCTAGCCGAGATTCGGCTCGCGGAAGGTGTCGCACTGGTTGGGGTCACCGGTTTGGTAGCCGACGGTGAACCAGTGCTGCCGCTGCTCTGACGAGCCGTGCGTCCACGACTCGGGATTGGTGTGCCCGGTTGCGGACCGCTGAATCCGGTCATCGCCCACCGACGCGGCAGCCGACAGCGCGTCTTGAATATCCTTGTCGCTCAGCGGTTCCAGATACGGAACGCCGGTGCTCTCCTGCTTGACGGTCGACGCGTAATGCGCCCACACGCCCGCATAACAGTCGGCCTGCAATTCAGTGCGCACCCCGTTGCCGCCGGCGCCTTGCGCGCCCTGCTGGGCGCGGCCAAGATTTCCTTGCAGGTTCTGCACATGATGGCCGAACTCGTGGGCGACCACGTACTCCTGCGCCAATGGGCCGCCGCTGGAACCGAATTGGTCGACGAGCACCTGGAAGAAGCCGGTGTCGAAGTAAGCGGTTTTGTCCACGGGGCAGTAGAACGGCCCGACCTCGGTGGTGGCCGGTCCGCAGCCCGTGTTGACCTGATTGCTGAACAGACGCACCCGAGGGCGGGTGTATCCGCGCATCAGCTGCTTCCAGACCGCATCCACAGAGTTGCCGGTCGCCACCACGCGGCACTGCACGTACTTGTTGGCGTCGGCCCCGGTCCGGCACTTGTTCAGGTCGAAGCCGGGTGCCACGTCTTGGTTGGTGTTCATCGGCAGCTGGGTGGCCACTTTGCCGGGGTCGACCCCGAGCAGCAGCGCCACGACCAGGAACAACAGTCCGCCCAGCCCGCCGCCGATTGCCATTATCCGGCCGCCACCGCCGCCGGATGCCGACGTCGTGCTGGTGTCGATCTGCATACCCTCGTTGAAGGTCATTGCATTCTCCGTTGCGTATCCATCGCGGCTGCCAAGGACTCCCAGCCCGGCAAGATCAGCTTCGCACACTCTTCGGATTCAGATACCTCAGCCACAAAGGTCGAGGTATTTTGTGAACCTAATTGACAAGGCTATTCGGCACGCCTGGTGAACGGGGGGCTGCACATGTCGGGAGATTCCAGCGACTGTACGAAGCTCCCACGTCTTTACCTCTCTCGACCCGCGACCCTGCTGCCGGACAAGGCGATCGACAACGACGCGGCGTTAGCGCGCGTCCGCGAGTCATTCCGTGGCGCCGCGACAGAATGGGAGCCCATCGAGCAGGGCATCCGATATGTGTTCGACCGGTGTAATACCAAGCTGCGCTACCTCGAAGAGGACCCCGCGCTGTCACCCGGCGAGTTCGCGGCGCGTGCGGCCAGCGACTGCCTGCGCGAAAACGGCATGGCAGCAACCGATATCGACCTTCTCATCTATGGCGGGATCGCGCGTGACGCGTTCGAGACCGCGACCGCGGCCGGAACAAGGCTGTCTTCCGGCGGCGGGAAGTTTGGTCCGCCGCAGGCCGCGAGCCCTCCCGCCTCCATGCGGGCGACGAGATAGAGGAGCCAATCGGGATCGGCGACGCAATCGCTGTCGGTATAGGCGACGATCTCCCCGTTCGCGGCCTCGGCCCCGACCGCATCGGTGAGCGCGTCCTTGGCGATGGTGACGACCTCGGGCGCAGCCTCCGCCACTTGCTCGCGCGGCGTGAGCACGACCGGCTGCGCCTCGGCCTTTGCGATCT
>DAIODV010000357.1:0-4112 GCA_036746615.1 Mycobacterium sp. | reverse complement strand
ATTGCGCGAGAGCGATCAGCCCAGCGAGCTACAGATCGACGAACTCGCTCGCGCTCTGGCCTTTTGGGCCACCACGTTCACCCCATTGGCTACCGATCCGGGCGAGCATGACGATCTCGCGGGCGCAGCCGTCGACCGAGCACTCAGTGACCTGACGGCCGAATATGCGGGCCACTACGCATTTACCAAGCCGTCGTTTCCAGTCCCGTTGATTCACACCATCACTGCGCCCGCGGCGATGCGGCTGCTGTTACCCGAACTGCCCGACGAAGTGCACGCGGCGTCATTGCGCACGATCGCACAAGTCAATCGTGAAGTGTTCGCCCGCTTTGACGGTCAGCGGGCATCGGATAACACCGAAGCCGTCGAAATCGACCGCACATTCGCTGAATTGGCGGCCGAGGCCGTCGACATCGGCGATGAGCATGCGATCAAGGTTTGTGAGGCGGCAATGCGCGAAGACGCGGTAAACCCTGACCCGCGTTACCTTCGCGCCGCGAGCACCGCGGTGGACCTGATCCGTAAGCAGTGAGCAGTGGAGGCGTTTCTGCCCGCCGACCAGGAGACCGCCGCGATTCTCACCCGTCGCCTGGGCGGCTAATCGACGGTGACGAAGTCGGCCATCATGGCCATGTCTTCGTGTTCGAGGTTGTGGCAGTGCAGTAGGTATGACCCGGTGTAGTCGGTGAATCGGGTGAGTACCTCGACCGCTTCGGCCGGGCGAATGTCGATGGTGTCTTTTAAGCCGTTGTCGAACTGTCCGGGTCCGCGGTTGTTGCGGGACAGCACTCGCATCGCGTTCAGGTGCACGTGGACGGGATGGTGGAATTCGGTGATGAACCGCCAGATTTCGGTCGTGCCGAGCTTGGGCCGGGCCAGCGGCCGGCCGGGCTGATACGGCTGGTCGTTGATCGTCCACATGCCGCTTTTGCCTTGCCGGAAGAGGAACGTGCGAGTGGTCACGGCATGGTGCGGGTCGAGATTGGGGAGGTTGGTGCTGAGCTGCTCAGGGACGCTCGAGTCATCTGAGCGGGCGGTGCCGACGATGTCGAATCGCATGACCTCAGTGGTGGTTTCGCTACCCAGCCGGTTGACCAGCCGCACCTGCGTGCCGTGCGGGTAGCGGGAGAAATCAACCACGACCTCGACACGTTCGGCCGGAGCAATGTCGATGAAGTCGTGGCTCACTGGCCGCGCGAGCAATCCGCCGTCGCTTCCGATTTGCACAAACGCCGAACCGCCCGGCGGTTGCGGGTCCAACTGCAACCGGTAGCGGCGGGCGTTGGATGCGTTGAGTAACCGCAGCCGATAACGGGCGCGATCGGTGTGCAGCACGGGCCACGGCGCGCCGTTGACTAATATGACGTCGCCGAGGACGCCGTTCATGTAATCGGCGGTGACACCGCCGGTTTCAATGGCCGGATACAGAAAGGAGCCATCGGCGGCGAATGCCCGGTCGGTGATCATGAGTGGGATGTCCCGATGGCCGCGTGGCAGCGGTAGCGCGTCTTCCTCATCGTCGTGAATCAGGTGGAATCCAGCCAGCCCACGCCACACGGCGGCACCGGTATAGCCCATACGGTGGTCGTGGTACCACAATGTGGCCGCCCTCTGATTCATCGGATACACGTATTCACGCTGTCCGACAACGCTATTGCGTGCCATGTCATCCATCATGGCGTGGTGCCCTGTCGGCATGATGAAGTCGACCGGGTATCCGTCGTGGTCTGCGGGGGTGTGCCCGCCATGCAGATGCACCACCACCGGCACCGGCAAAGCGTTGCGGTGCCGAACGATGGTGCGCCTGCCAGACCGCGACACAATCGTTGGCCCGGGAAAGCTGGTGTTGTAGGTCCACGCGGACGTGGGCAGATCGGGCAGGATGCGCAGCTGTGTGATCTTTTGAGTGATCTCGTAATAGTCGGCGGCGCCGTCAGTGCGGGACGGAGTCAGCTGCTCTGGTATCGGTAGCGGGACTTGATAGGGAGCGGGCAGTCGGGCCTGGCTGCGCAGCAGCCGTCCCGCCTCCCCCGAGCCCAGCAGTGCGTCGGCCAGCGGCCAGCCGGCACCCACCAGTCCGACTCCGCCAGCCGCGGCGATACCCAGTTGTAAGGCACTGCGCCGTTTCACCGCGCTGCATCCAGTTGTTGCGCGGTCGGCTTCGACGTAGTCGGCAAGCGCCACACTGTTGCGGTCAACTGCAGGATTCCCGTGATCAGCAGCACTCCGAGGGGAATATGCAGCGCGGTCAATCGCAATTCGCCCGAGGCGAATTCGGCGACGAGCAGGATAGTCACCAACGCGCCTACTACTACCAGCGATCGTGGGCCGCCGCTTCTGCTCACAAACCACAACACGATCACTTGCACGACCGAGAGCAAGGTGCTGGCCTTTGCGCCCAACGAGTGCAGCATCAGCGCGTTGTATTGCCCACCTAGGAAACTGCCGGCAAAAACGGCTTGAGTCACCGCCAGGACGGCCAGTGTTGCGGTGGTGGCGCGGGCCAACATGATCCAGATCGTGTTCACGAAGTAACGACGAAGCGGCGCGTCAAAAAGTTACAGCCCTTGCTGGTAACTTTCTGCGCCGCCGACCCGTCCTTGGATACAGAGCTGTACAACCGCTAGATCCAGGAGAGAGATCATGACAATCGTCGTTACCGGAGCGACCGGCAATGTCGGCCGACCGCTCGTCCATCAGCTTGTCGACTCCGGCGCGAAAGTGCGCGCGGTCAGCCGCCGCCCACAGTCGGCCGGCCTGCCCGCCGAGGTTGAAGTGGTGGAGTCGGCCACCGAGGCAGTCGCCGGCGCCTCGGCGGTCTTTTTGAATTCACGTGCCCTGGGCGGTGAATTGGACACAGTCGTCGAGCAAGCCCGCCGCGAAGGAGTTACCCGGCTCGTCGCCCTCTCGGCGATCAACGCCGACGACGACTTTTCGCGGCAACCGTCGCGGTTTCGCGGCGACCGCAACAAAGAGGTAGAGCAACAGGCCGTCGACTCGGGTCTGGAGTGGGTAAGCCTACGACCGTCGGTCTTTGTGACGAACTTCGTCGGCATGTGGTCGGCACAGGTTCGCGCGGGCGACATTGTCCGTGGCCCGTATGCCACGGCGTCCAGCGCGCCGATCGTCGAAAGTGACATCGCCGCAGTGGCCGCCCACGCATTGCTCACCAATGACCTTGTCGGCCTGAAGATTCCGCTGACCGGACCGCAATCGCTGACCAACACCGAGATGGTCGAGATCATGGGCGCTGTCCTGGGCCGACCGCTGCAATACCAGGAGGCACCAGTCGAGCTCGTGCGTCAACGGTTTGTCGGGCTGGGTTTTCCGCCGGAGTTCGGCGATGCCTACATCGCGATGCTCGCCACCACAATCGATCAGCCCGCCGTGGTAACCGATGACGCGCAACGAATCCTGAGCAGGCCCGCGCAAACGTTCGAGCAATGGGTCGTCGAGCACAAGAGCATATTCACCGACTAGGAGAAATGATGTCCAACCCCAAGCCCCCTCGCTGGCTAAAACCGATGAACAAGTTCATGATTGCGGTACAAAAGCTCGGCATACCAACAGGACCGCCGATGGTTTTGACCGTGCCCGGCCGCAAAACAGGTCGACCACGCAGCACACCGATGACACCGTTCACTCTTGACGGGCATCTGTATGTGGTGGCGGGATTCCCGCAAGCGGATTGGGCGAACAACGCGCGAGCCGCCGGCGTCGGAACCCTCAGTAAGGGCCGCAAGGCAAGGCGCATAAGGATAACCGAACTGACCGCCGAGCAAGCCCGCCCGGTGCTGCGCGTATACCCGACCGAAGTACCCGTCGGTATCGGCTTCCTGAAACGCTCCGGCCTTGTGCACCAGGGCACGCCGGAGGAAGTCGAGGCGCTGGCTGGCCAGATCGCGGTGTTCCGGTTCGATCCAATCGGAGCGAACTGACCATGCACGCCACGTACCTCGTTGTGACGATGATTGCGATCGCTATCGACGGATTTTCCGGCGTGAGCGCTCTCGTCCATTTCGCACCGATCATTCCGCCCATGCAGAGGGCGGGAGTGCCGGTGTCGTGGCTGACATTTCCCATCGGCACGCTCAAGACCCTCGGCACCGTGG
>DAIODV010000356.1:0-4116 GCA_036746615.1 Mycobacterium sp. | reverse complement strand
GGTGTGTGGCGGGTGGGCCATCGGGTGGCTGTCGGCGACGATCGCCAGGGGCGTGTATCCGCCCCCGAAGCGGCATATCCGCCGATAGAACTGGGTGTGCTCGCGGCTTCGCCGCTCAACACACTCCATCGCCTCAGGAATGAATGCGAGCATTCATTCCATTCGGCTCAGTCGTGTGTCCGAGGGGGGACTTGAACCCCCACGCCCATTAGTAGGGCACTAGCACCTCAAGCTAGCGCGTCTGCCATTCCGCCACTCGGACTCAAGGCCAATTAATTGGCAGCTAAGGCTATCGGATCGGATGGCTCCCGCCCAAACGGGTACACGAGGCGGATACGCCGCGTGGCCGCAAAGGGGGGAAATGGTAGGAAAGGTGACTGTGCCAACCGAAACACCCGTCGACGACGTGGTGGACGTTGTCAGCAGGCTGATCCGGTTCGACACCACCAACACCGGCGATCTGGAAACCACTAAAGGCGAGGCCGAATGTGCCCAGTGGGTTGCTGAGCAACTCGACGAGGTCGGCTACGAGGTCGAGTATGTGGAATCCGGCGCGCCCGGGCGCGGCAATGTGTTCGCGCGCCTCAAGGGCGCCGATAGCTCCCGCGGCGCCCTGCTGATCCACGGACATCTTGACGTGGTGCCCGCCGAGCCGGCCGAGTGGAGCGTGCACCCGTTCTCCGGCGCGATCGAGGACGGCTATGTGTGGGGCCGTGGTGCGGTCGACATGAAGGACATGGTCGGCATGATGATCGTGACCGCCCGGCAGTTCCGGCGTGCCGGCGTCGTGCCGCCGCGCGATCTGGTGTTTGCGTTTGTCGCCGACGAAGAAAGCGGCGGCAAGTACGGATCGCACTGGCTGGTCGAAAATCGGCCCGACCTGTTCGACGGCGTGACCGAAGCGGTGGGGGAGGTCGGCGGGTTCTCGCTGACGGTGCCGCGCCGCGACGGCGGCGAGCGTCGGCTCTATCTCATCGAGACCGCGGAGAAGGGGCTGCACTGGATGCGGTTGACGGCGCGTGGCCGGCCCGGGCACGGCTCGATGACCCATGACCACAACGCCGTCACCTGGATCGCCGAGGCGGTGGCACGGCTGGGCCGTCACCAGTTCCCGCTAGTCATGACCGACACCGTCAAGCAATTCTTGGCGGCGATCGGCGAGGAGACCGGTCTGACCTTCGACACCGAGTCGCCCGACCTGGAGGGGATGATCGACAAGCTCGGTCCGATGGCCCGCATGCTCAAGGCGATCCTGCGCGACACGGCCAACCCGACGATGCTCAAGGCCGGTTACAAAGCCAACGTGGTACCCGCGAGGGCGGAGGCCGTGGTGGATTGCCGAGTACTTCCCGGCCGGCAAGCCGCATTCGAGGAGGAGGTCGACGAGCTGATCGGTCCCGACGTCAGTCGCGAATGGATCACCGACTTGCCGTCCTATGAGACAAGTTTCGACGGTGACCTGGTCGAGCAGATGAACGCCGCGCTGTGCGCAGTGGATCCCGACGCCAGGACGGTGCCCTATATGCTTTCCGGTGGCACGGACGCAAAAGCATTCGCGCGCTTGGGTATTCGCTGCTTTGGGTTCACCCCGTTGCGGCTGCCGCCGGATCTGGATTTCGCATCGCTGTTCCACGGCATCGACGAACGGGTACCCGTCGACGGACTTAAGTTCGGCACCGAGGTGCTGACGCACTTCTTGACGCACTGCTAATCACACGAGAGGGGATCGACCATGATCGCACCGCCCGACCCGTATGCTGCGCTGCCCAAACTGCCGTCGTTTCACCTGGATTCGGCATCGATTACCGACGGGCAACCGTTGGCGACGCCGCAAATCAGCGGAATCATGGGCGCCGGCGGCGAGGACGTCAGCCCACAGCTGAGCTGGTCCGGTTTTCCCGACGAAACGCGCAGCTTCGCCGTGACCGTCTATGACCCCGATGCCCCAACGTTGTCCGGTTTCTGGCACTGGGCGGTAGCCAACCTCCCGGCTTCGGTCACTGAATTACCCGACGGCGCGGGCGATGGCAGTGACCTGCCGGGCGGCGCGCTGACGCTGGTCAACGATGCCGGTATGCGCCGCTATGTGGGCGCGGCGCCGCCCCCGGGCCACGGTCCGCACCGCTACTACGTCGCCGTGCACGCGGTGGACGTCGAGAAGCTCGACCTCAACGAGGACGCCAGCCCCGCATTCCTGGGCTTCAACCTGTTCCAGCATGCGATCGCCCGAGCCGTCATCTACGGGACTTACGAACAGCGCTGATCCTCAGCGCGACGCGGATCCGACGGCCTGGCTCAGCGAAGAAAATCCTGCTTCGCGCAGCCGAACCGCGATGCCGTCGTGAATGTGCTTGGCCCACAAGCCTCCGCCGTAGATGAAGCCGGTGTAGCCCTGCAGCAACGACGCCCCCGCGGTGATGCGGTCCCACGCGTCGTCGACGGTTTCGATGCCGCCGACACTGATCAGTGTCAGCCGGTCACCGACCCGGCCGTAGAGCCGTCGCAGCACCTCAGCGGCGCGGGCTGCCAGCGGCGGCCCGGAAATACCGCCGCTGCCCAGCGCATCTACGCCGGGGGTGCGCAGTCCGTCGCGCGACACCGTGGTGTTGGTGGCGACGATGCCCGCCAGGCCCAATTCGATTGCTAGGTCAGCGATTTCGTCGATATCGGAGTCGGCAAGGTCCGGGGCGATCTTCACCAGCACCGGCGTCGAGGTCTCAGCGAGCACGGCCGACAGAATCTCGCGCAGCGAGTCGACCGCTTGCAGATCGCGTAGCCCCGGGGTATTCGGTGAGCTGACATTGACCACCAAGTAAGCGGCCAGCGGCCCGACCAGCCGGGCGCTCGCCCGATAGTCGTCGGCGGCATCCTCGGGCGGGGTGGACTTGGTCTTGCCGATATTGACGCCGATCGGCACATCGGGACTTTCTCGTGCCAGCCGCGACGCCAGCGCAGCGGCGCCGCGATTGTTGAAACCCAGCCGGTTGAGCAGAGCGCGATCGGCCGGCAGCCGGAACAGGCGAGGGGCAGGGTTGCCCGGTTGGGCGTGGGCGGTGACGGTGCCGACCTCGGCGTAGCCGAATCCCAGCGCCCCCCAGGCCTTCAGCCCGATGCCGTCCTTATCGAAGCCGGCGGCCAGGCCCAGCGGCCCCGGGAAGCGTCGGCCGAACACGGTGCTGGCCAGCACCGGGTCGGTCGGTGCCAACCGCCGGCCCAGGACTCGCCGCAGCGGCGCCGAAGCCGTAACCCCGCGCAGTGCCGCGAAAACAAACTCATGGCTGCGTTCGGGCGGCAGCAAGAACAGCAACCGCCGGAGCAAACTGTATGTCACAGTTGCGGCTGGTCGGGCCGGCTACCGTCGATGCGAGACTTCTTGCGGCGCAGCAACACCCGCCTGCTCCCATCGGTATACAGCCGCACCCGGGTTAGCTCCCAGCCGCGGTACTCCGCTTCGATCGACAGTCGGGTGGAGGCGCTGAGCCTGGTGACCTCGGGCGGCAGGCGCAGCGGCACCCACTCGTAGTCGTCGGACATTTCGGTGTCCCAACCCGCCGGCAACCGGCCGCCTCGCGCCGTCGTCAACGTGGGCCCGCCGCGGCGTGCTCGATGACCTGAACGCCCCCACCGGCGCCCGACACCACGTACAACGTGCCCGCAACATCGTCGAAGGCCAGCGCGTTGGGTTGCCGCACGGTTGGGTACCGTACCTTTTCCAGAGGGATCCCGGTTGACAGATCGTAACCAATGACGATATTCGCCGCCGTTTGCGACACCCACGTGAGCCCGCGTGATCCGACCACCCCATACGGGGACTGCCGCACCGGGTAGGCCTGACGCAGGATCAGCGGGTCGACACCGAACACCAGCAGCTGACCACCCCGGGTGTCGGTCACCAACAATCGGCCGGCGGGGTCGGCCACCATGGTGGTGGCGCCCTGCCCGGCCCGTAGCTGCTGCCCGACTTTGCCGTCGGCGTCGATCGTGGTGACCGATGTCTGGCCACGGTCCAGGACTGCAACTGTATTTACTTGCGCTGCAAGAGAATCGACATGGGCGAAGATCTTCGTGCTGCTAACCCTGCCCGCCGCCAGTGTGTATACCGAGCCGTCCGCGGTT